>JAKAFX010000024.1 GCA_021817735.1 Thermoplasmata archaeon
ACTATGCGTACCTGTCATCACCTGACTCCATGGCGCACTGGAATGGCCCGAATTCGATTGAGTTCATGACCGAGATCGAGGCAATATTCCATTCGATGAGAATAGGCCTGCTTGATCAGTTGCAGACGGAACGTGCAAGAAAAACAGGCATAATGATTACTGCAGACCATGGCCATGTTCGGGCAGACAGGAGAAGGGAAATAAATCTTTACAGGCACAGGGGGCTGCACGAGGAATTCATCAGGCCACCCTCTGGCGATGCCCAGGCAACATCAATACATATCGGCGAAGCCAGGGCGGATCAATTTATCGGAAGGCTGGCCGAACTCAGCCAGTCACACCTCAAGGTCGCAGGGACAGAAAGCCTGGTGTCAGGCGGATATTTCGGTCCTGGCCTTACAACACAGAGGAGGATATCACTTGGCAATTTCTATATCCTCTCGGACGGTGAATATACCCTGGAGGACAACCTGCTTTTGCTTGTGCACCCGGATTCCGGCAGGAAGTGGATGATGGGAAGGCACGGCGGATTGACCCGGGATGAGATGCTCGTCCCACTGATCTATGGGGTTGCAGGCGATCTCTGACTGACATGTTGCTCAATCCAACCAATCTGCAATGAGAGAATGCAACCCTCAGGTTCGGGTGATCCATGGAGGATTATAGTTGGTGATTATGAGTTCGCTGACTGGGGACCTACCGGTCCCGACAGAGTTGATCGCCCTCCTGGCCTTGATCTCCTCGATATTGAATCCTGAAAAAAGTTCCCTTACAGGATCCGTGGCGGAGTGGCTCAGCATGAATTTTACTCCTCGCGAATCCATGTTTCTGCAAACGGACGCCAGCCTTTCCTGATCCGCTCTTGAGAATCCATTTTTTGTATACGCGGTGAAACTGGACGACTTTGAAAGTGGAAAATACGGTGGATCCAGGTACACAAAATCACCCTTCCGGGCCCTGGTGAGGATCTCCGAGAAATCAGAGACTTCCAGGCTTGCCTTCCGGAGCATGCCGGAGAACTGACGCAGCTCCTCCCGCCCTGGCATGGATGGATTGCTGTATTTCCCAAAGGGGACATTGAATTCCCCCCTGGAGTTGTATCTTTGAAGTCCGTTGTAGCAGTGATGGTTCAGGTAAATCAACAGAGCAGACCTTCTCAATGTGTCATTATTTGTAAGCCCGTTGAACAGGCGTCGAGCAATGTAGTAGTCCTGGCTGCTATTGGATAATTTCAATGCATCAATGGCATCCGACAGGGCATCAGGATCGTTCCTGACTGCGGTGTAGAACGCAATCAGGTCACTGTTGATATCCGAGAGTAAGGCGTTCTGAATGCGTCCTGACCTGGACAGGTGAAAGAACACCGCCCCTCCTCCCAGGAACGGTTCGAGATACGTTCCAAAGCTCATGGGGAGCCTCGGCACAATTTCCCTGAGCAACTGGGCCTTCCCGCCCGCCCACTTCAACAGGTTGTATTTCAACTAGCTCAGATCGAGCGATAATGTATTTTGATTTGCCCATGCCTTTTCTTTTTATGCTTCCTCGAGTGCAAAGATTAGAGCAAAATATATTACAGGTCAGTGAGTTTACAAATCCTATGTCAGCCCGGTCCATGACCGAGGAAGACTACCTCAAGTCAATCGATGAGCTCACCCTGTATTCTGGATGTGCCACTCTCAGCCAGATCTCAAAGTTGCTAGGCACCAGGAGACAGAGCGTATACGACGAGATAGGCATCCTCGTGGACAGGGGACTCGTGGTCAGGAGTGGAAAGGGGAAATATCTCCTGTCTGGCTCGGGCCGCAGGGAAGCGAACAAATTTCTCAGGAAACACAGGGTTGCAGAAATCCTGCTATGGAAAGCCCTGAAACTCCCCTGGGAGACTCTTGACGAGGAAGCAATGGGGATAGAACACGGGATGACGGAGACTATCATAAGCAGGGTTTGTGAAATCTATGGCTGTGAAAGGAGCCCTAATGGAAATCCAATTCCAGGGGCAGACGGGGAAGTTGCCGTTATCGATGACATTGGCTACGACGAGGCCATCAAGCTGCCCAGAGTTGAAATATCAAGGGTCATATTTGAAACCAGGGATATCATGAATTTTCTCGCCAAGAACGGCATTATGCCTGGATCGCAGGTGAACATAATGGAGGGCAGGATGTTCCATAGCGGCTCAGCAAATGTGGTAGAAATTCCTGAAAGCATCGCCAGGGCAATGCGCTATCAAACATGACCGATGGCGGGTTAAGGCGTAAGGTTATCCTTACATATACTCGCTTGGACAATACTAACCGTGGAATTCCATTCCCTGAGAAAAGCGGCCGGGCACATATTTGGCCTGGGGCCTGCATGGACAGTAATGATTGCTGACATAGATGTTGCCAGCATAGTTACTGGGCTGGAATCCGGATCAATATATGGCTACCACGGGATCTTCATCCTTGCAATCCTGGTATTTCCCCTCGCCGTCATCCAGTATGCAGCAGGGAAGCTTGGACTTGTTACAGGAAAGGGGCTGGGGGAATTAATCAGGGAAAATTACGGAAACCGGTATTCGGCAATTTCCACCATCCCCATGGCAACCACCGATTTCCTGTCATATCTTGCCGAATATGCAGGCATAGCCATAGGCATGGGGATCGTTGGCATATCACCCCTGTTCTCGTTGCCTGTGGTTTATGTTCTTCATAACATGGTAGTACTTACCAGGAGATTCAGCAAGGTGGAGAAATTTTTGATTCCGGTATCCCTCACCTCAGTTATTGGAATAATAACCCTGGCGCTGGCGTTTCACCCACCAGCATCAGGGATAATCATTGGGCTGTCTCCAATGCAGCCATATGGAAACAGGGGATTCGATTACTACATGGCGGCAATGATCGGGGCCGTCATAATGCCGTTCATGCTCTTCTACCAAATCGGTGCTACTGCAGGAAAGAAACCTTCCGCTGGTGAACTCAGGCACATCAGGAACGAGACAATTATAGGTGCCATAGTGAGCGAGGCCCTGATGATCTGTATATTGCTGGTTGGGGTAAGGATAGGGAGCGACCTCGGCCCGGTGACAATTGCCGGCATAGCCGGGCTTTCCCATGCCTACATCTCGCTGCTTCTTGCCATTTGCATGGTTTCCGCTGGATTTCTTGCCCTAGTGGTAATATCGCTCGCATCCACATGGGGGGTAGGCGAGACTTTTAAATGGGTTACACACGGGGATGCAATGCCGCGAGGTGCACGGAAATTCTACCTCCTCTATGTGCTCGAGAGCTTCCCTGCAATGATAATCGCGATCCTCCTTGGATACAGCCTCATGGGGCTAGTGATAGCACTTATGGCATCGCTGGTCATCGTGCTAATCCCATCCGGGGTCTTCGTTGGCCGCCTGGCAGGCAGCCGGAACGTGATGGGTGGCCACGCGCTTTCAAGGCGATACATGGCAGGGTACTGGATCCTCCTCATCGCGGTGGAGGCCGCAGGTCTTGGCGGGATCACACTGGGAATCTTCGGTTCGTGACAGCTAGCCTTCACTCCTGCTGGAAGGATTGGTAACTCTTAGGACACGAGTATTTGTTCGCTTCTTTGGTTTATTAGCGGTGGAAGGAATGACATGCTGTTTTTCGTCTTAAAAATGCCCTATTTCGCAACTCTTATAAAACCTTATAAGCCGAATTTCGATCATGTTATCCCGCAAAGGAATGCATTGAGATATTATGAGTAACGCCAAGACCAAAACAGAAACTGCAGTTAGGAAGAAACCCCATACTGATCTTGAAGAACTCTCCGCTGCAATAGGCATGGGCCTGAGCCTTCAGAACAGGAAGATGAGCAGGGAGGAATCCATAGAGGCAGCAGAGCACCTGATAAACTTTTTCGGTTACAATGACAGGGTGATTGACAATATGCTGGAGCCCGAGGACAGGGACGCATTTTACACCATGGAGGATATCGGCGTACTCCAGACAGAGAGGGAAGAGACTACCCTGTATGATGGCAGGGAATGGAGAATCCATTACTGGCTCCTGAACACGGACAGGATCACTGAACTGTCAAGGATGGAGACAAAGGAAGTGCTCAGGGCAAAGGAAGACGAGACTTTCAACTTCTATGAGAACATCCCCGAGGAATTCTGGAAGGCAAGTTAGAGGTCAGCCTTGCATATCGCAATTCTTGACCGGGACAGATGCCATCCTAAAAAATGCAACCACGAGTGCCAGGCCTATTGCCCTCCCGTGAGGAGCGGCACCCCGACAATCGAGTTTGTTGACACGCAGGATCAGCCCGTCATCAATGAGCCACTCTGCATAGGCTGCGGTATATGCGTGAGAAGATGCCCGTTCGGGGCGATCAAGATTGTAAACGTCCCTGATGAGCTAAATAGGGATCTTTTCCACCAGTACGGGCTTAACAAGTTCAGGTTGTATTCGGTCCCGACCCTTCAGAAGGGAAAGGTTGTGGCAATCCTTGGAAAGAATGGAATGGGGAAGACAACTGCCCTTAACATCCTCTCGGGCGTGACGGTCCCAAATTTTGGGGATTATGAGCAGAAGCCCGACAAGGACGCGGTCATAGATAAACTGTCTGGAACCCAGATGGGCCTTTATTTCAAGGAACTGTACAACGGCAGGCGGAAAGTCTCCTTGAAGAGCCAGTATGTCGACCAGATACCAAGGGTGGTGAAGGGCACCATAGGAGAGGTTATAGACAGATCGGATCAGAGCGGAAAAAAGGATCTGGTCATCCAGCAGCTCGGCCTGGGAGCTGTGCTGAAGAAAGACGTCTCCAGTTGTTCCGGCGGAGAGCTCCAGAAGATGGCAGTTGCAGTTGCACTGCTCAAGGACAGCGATACGCTATTCTTCGACGAGATGTCATCCTACCTTGATATCGGGGAAAGGATCAGGATTGCAAGGATCATCCAGGAACTCTCAAAAGACAGGACAATACTGGTCGTGGAACACGACCTGGCGATCCTGGACTGGATCGCGGATGAGGTCGCCCCTGTATACGGCGAGACGGCGGCTTACGGTGTCGTCGCGGTGCAGCGGGCATCAAACCGCGCAATAAACTCCTTCCTCTCCGGGTATCTCCGGGAAGAAAACGTCAGGATCAGCACCACTCCCATTGAGTTCATAAACCGATCTGCTAGGCGATCAATCTCTTCAGAGATTCTTGTGAGCTGGTCCGACATAGGCAAGACCCTCGGCGACTTCAACCTTTCAGCCTCATCCGGAGAGATCCGGCGTGGTGAAGTGATAGGCGGCCTGGGCAGGAACGGATTGGGAAAGACAACCCTGATCCGGATACTGGCTGGAGAACTTGAATCAGATTCAGGCTCGGTGTCCAGGAAGATCAAGGTTTCTTACAAGCCCCAGTATATTTCCACAGATTTTGCCGGGACCTCATCCGATTATTTGGCAGCACTGCTGAAAGAGAGGCTGACTGAAAACTTCGTCAAGGCCGAGATCCTGGCACCCCTGGAGATCGATGAGATCATGGACACCCAGGTGCAGGATCTTTCCGGCGGCGAGCTGCAGAGGCTTTCGATGGCAGGCACACTTGCCTCGGAATCCGACGTCTACCTTCTAGATGAGCCCTCTGCCCACCTGGACGCATCATTCAGGATGTCCGCGGCCAGGGTGATCCGCAGGGTGATGGAAAACACCAAGAAAAGTGCGCTGGTCATAGATCATGATATCTACTTCATCGATCTCATCTCGGACAGAACCATGATCTTCACAGGTGAGTCCGGGATCCACGGAGAAACGTTTGGCCCTACAGACATGAGGACCGGGATGAACAGGTTTCTCAGGGAAGTGGGCATAACATTCAGGCGCGACGAGAAGACAAACAGGCCGAGGATCAACAAGCCTGGCAGCAGCCTTGACAGGCACCAGAAGGAAACTGGAGAATATTATTACCAGGCTTGAATTTCCAGTGGGATCAGAATAATGGAAGTTCTTCACAGGGAGGGGCTGGCCAGGGTGGGAAGGTTCAAGACCCCACACGGCTGGATCGAGACTCCCACAGTAATGCCCGTCATCAACCCCAACCTCATCGTGATAGACCCACAGAAGATGAAGCAGCTTGGGGCAACAGCGGTGATAACAAACGGGTACATCATCAGGAGGTCCCCGGACCTAAACCGTAAGGCAACTGCCTCAGGGGTCCACTCTCTCATAGGGTTCGACGGCCCAGTGATGACCGACTCCGGCACATTCCAGTCGCACGTCTATGGATCAGTTGAGTACGGCAACCAGGACATGGTGGAATTCCAGAGATCAATAGGAAGCGACATTGGGACGATCCGGGACATCTTCTCAGAGCCATGGGACTCTCATGAACAGGCTGCAAGGGCAGTGGACGAGACCTTTCGCAGGGTGGAGGAGATAGGTAACACCGGTGACATGATACTTGCCGGCCCTATCCAGGGTTCTATTTACCCAGACCTTAGGAAGAGATCCGCGAAGCTGATGAGCGGATCCCATGCGGGATATCTCCCTGTAGGCGGGGTAGTGCCCCTTTTGGAGTCCTACCGGTATACCGACCTGGTATCTATTATACAGGCATCGAGGCTCAACTCAGATCCATCAAAACCGCTCCACCTCTTCGGGGCAGGGCACCCAATGTTTCTGGCGATGTCCGTTCTGATGGGCATAGACATGTTTGACTCCGCATCCTATATCAAGTATGCCAGGGATTCCAGGCTTCTATTCCCTGACGGAACCAGGGACCTTGCAAAGATTGTCGAATTTCCACTTTGGAGCCCAATCTACAACAAGTACTCGATGCAGGAGTTCCTGAAGCTTGACCCGGAGACCAGGGTTCGAGAGATTGCGTGGCATAACCTCACCGCCATTTTCATGGAGATCAGGGAGATCAGGGAGAGAATCGCTGAGCAGACTCTCTGGCAGTATGTCGAGGGAAAGAGCAGGTCACATCCTGCACTTTTCGAGGCATTCCGATGGATCTGCAGGAATGCAGGCGCAACCCTGCCTTTCCACGAGATCTCCAGGAAGAGCCCCTTCCACTTTCATGACAGGATGTCTTTCCGGCAGCCTGTCGCAAGGAGGCTGATCAGGCATGCCAGGAACATCATGGAATCAGCCAACGATATCTGGATTATCCATCCGGAGATCTTCTCAGGAGGAGACTCACAGGACCCAGTCCTGAGGGATATCTATGAGAGGACGGAGGCTCAAGTGATGTTTCTATGGAATTCAACTCCTGTACCCATCGAGCTGAAGGATACCTACCCTGTGCAGCAGTACATAGGGTCAACCAGAAAATTGCCTGGAGATTTCGTCCCTGTGCGAATAAGGAATAAGACAAGGGTGATCAGGAAAGCCGATCTAGCAGACATTTTAAGCCATGAGCGGATCAGAGACATGGACATGAACCAGGTCAGGGCCATCGCCGACTACCAGTTCATGCCAGGCGCCGGGATGGCCATTTTTGGCATGGGCTCCACTGTAAGGGTTTCAAGATCAACAGGGCGGATTCGGACAGTCTCAGAATCAGGGAGGATCCTCGCGACCCTCCGTCCCCATGACGGTTTTTTCACGCTCTCCATGGATGGGGCAATGAAGCTGTCTGCAACTGGCAGGGAGCGATTCAGGGTGACTGTGACAAAGGACAGCGCCGAGTACAACGCAAGAGGATTCAACGTGTTTTTCAAGTTCATCACATCCCATGACCCTAACATACTGGCAGGGAACGAGACCCTGGTATGCAACGAGGCAGGAACCCCCGTTGCGGTTGGCAGGGCGACCGTCCCTGGGACGGAAATTGGGAAATACCGGTCAGGAGTAGCCATAAGGGTGAACCACGGGACAGTGGAGGAACCAGATGCTTGAGATTGACCAGGAAAAGAAGGAGATATTGTCCGCAGAAGGAGACGCACTTGTCATAGCGAACCCTGGCACTGGGAAGACAGAACTTATAGCAAGGAAATTCGCAGACCTTCTGAGCAAAGGCATCAGCGCCGAGGATATACTTTGTCTGACATTCACCAGGAAGGCAATGGTGGAAATGGAGGATCGGATAACAGGGATCCTGAAGGATATGGGGATCAATATGGGTCTTTCAAGGCTCAATGTGCACACATTCCATTCTTACTGCAACCTCTACCTTGCACAGGAAACCCTCATACCTGCAAACTACCTCCGATATTCCATTTTCAGGTACCTGAAGGACAACAACGTCCTGAATTATGAGGACCAGTACCTCATAGGCACCGTGGTTCCCAAGATCGAGAATGCAATCAGGTTCCTGAAGACCTATGGCGTGCTCCCGTCGGATATTGACATCGAGAAAGTCAAGTCCATGCTGGGAGATTACGGCAGGAGCAGGGTCATACCAAAATCAGAAATGGACCTGTTTGCCGCGAGGTTTGTGGACATATACCGGAACTATGAGGATACCAAGGGGAAATACGGCATCGACTATCCTGACATGATACTGCGGTACCTGGGCACTGAAAGGAAGAAGAAATTCAAGTATGTGCTAATAGACGAGCTCCAGGACATTAACAGCCTTGAGGCGGAAGTCGCCCTGAACTCCGGAGAGAGGTTCTTTGCGGTCGGTGACAGGAAACAGGCAATATTTGGCTTCCAGGGGGGTTCTGTCAGGAACTTCGACAGGTTCAGGACAGGGAAGACCTTTGTCCTCACGAACAACTACAGGAGCACAAACCAGATCATATCGTACTACCGGACATACTTCAAAACCAGGACCCAGTACGCGGAGCATTCCCAGGAACTCGAGGATCTTAGGAATCCAGAGGCAGGGGAGGGCGATCCACCGGTGGTGGTTGTCAGCACCAGCGAGGAGTCCCAGGGGATCATCTCCCGCCTCGTGGAAAGACTGATGAAGACTCACAGAACCATAGGAATACTGGTGAGGAAGAATTCCCAGGTAGGGCCAATCACATCGGAACTTGACAAAATGGGCGTGAAGTACAGGGCAACATATTCTCACGATTCAGAGGATCCGGTCAGCAATGTTGTAGCATTCATAAGGGGGCTACTCAGTGACAGCATAGGTGACGTGAAGGCAGCAATGCTAACGCCATTCTTCCCGATGGCCATAAGGGAGCAGTTTTCTATTCTGAGAAAATACGGGAGGGAAAAGCTGGAGCCTTTCCTGGAGCACATCCAGGTTTTCAAGCAGATGAGGGAAAGGATCCGCTCGATACAGGACTTGATCGAGCTGTTTGATACCCACATTGGCCCGATAGCGGCAGCGCACGGCAAGGCATATTTCATCAATGCATTCGCCCTGCGGGACACAATCAAGGAGGCCCAGGCATTTCTCTCCGAACCAGATCTTGGAAGGATTGTGGATTACATTGCAAACGCGGATCTCCCCTTAAGCACCGCAGACTCAGACACTGGCATATTCGTGGATACCGTCCATGGGGCAAAGGGCCGCCAGTTTGATGCGGTGATATATCTACCCAGGACAACCAGGGAGAATAGCAGCTTCATAGACGAAATCAACAGCAAGGTTCTGCTTGCCCACGGAATTAATGCTGCAGAGGAGATTTCGGAGGAAGACTTGCGGATAGACTTCGTGGCCCTTTCCAGGGCAAAGAGTGAACTCTATATCATTCCGGATCCGAAGTCACCAGATCCGGGATACTACATCTCAGGCGTATCGAGGAAGATCAGCATGGAGCCTGAAACCGCTGCAGAGGAGTCTCTCTATGAGAGGTACAGAGAGGCCTACAGCCTCTTTGTCTCCGGCGATTATTCAGGTTCAAGGGAAATACTGGAAAACAGGGAAAAATGGCTTATTGAGATGGTCAAAGACTACTTTGAAAGCCTTTCCAGACTCTCATACTCTGCCGTGAGTGACCTGGAGTATGGTCTATACACATTCTTCACAAGAGATATTCTGGCAGTGAGTCTAGAATCCCCGGCTCTAGAGAAAGGATCCAAGATACATGCTATTGCCGAATCGATGTGCAGGGGTGAAGAAGTCACCATTGAAGAAGAAGACCGAACATATGCTGAAAACCTGCAGAGAGCAATTGATGTCATAAAACGGGACTATCCCGAAAGCCTTGGCCAGGAAATAACCGTGAAAGTCCCGCTGAAGGAACTGTCCGGGCTGGATACTGACCTGGAATTCAAGGGGAAGATAGATGCACTCTTCGGGAACGGAGATCGCTACATCATAGTGGACTGGAAGACAGACAAGCGGACTGACAGGGCATCGCATCATAGGACGCAGCTTGAGCTCTACCGGAAGATGCTCTCACTGTCAAGAGGCATCAGGTATGAGGATATCGATACTGCCATTGCATTTGTCGCACTGCGTGGCCCGGTAAACACTGGAAACAGTGAGGCAAAGCTCGACATGACCAGGCCCAACGGAAGGACCCTCAACAGTTTCAACGAGCTTCTTTCCAGGCTCATTTCATACAGGAAGGATCCGGAATCGTTCCTTGCGGACATGTTCAACGCCAAGTCCGAAGGCCCACTTTTCGATGCACTGTCAGAAGAGTATGCAAGAGAGTGCGGAATACTGAAAAAGCCCAAGTTAGGAGGGGCGGGAATAAACCTGGATAACTATACCTAGGGCTTGGTAGTCTTATCTCAAGTCAGGACATCATCATTGGGCGTTGAGAATCCCTATCTCGATTCTTCCGGGAATTATCCAGAGAAAACAGGGCGAAGTGGACTTCCATCCCAGGCAATCAATTATTTCTGGAGCAATGATGCTGCTTCCGCATTGGGAGGGCATACCGAAGGACAACAGCTGCTCTGTCTCGTCCATATCTGTCTAACTAGGACCAACAGGCACTTATCCGATTTGCCCCCTCTTAAAACCAAGTCAATTCAGTCTGCGTGTTCTGCAGCCATTTTCAATCTATTGGGGGAACCTCTCAAGTAGCTGTCAAAGGTTGTCATGAACATAGCCAGAACCATCACCGTGCCACCAATGAGGGTGTATATTCCCAGAGGTGTTCCGATTATGAGCACTGAGGCAATCGCTGCAAACACAGGCTCACCGACAAAAATTACACCAGCAGCAGTGGGTTCCACGTAGACCAGAGAACGGTTTGTGATGAATATGGCGAGGACGCCTGCAAGGATGGCAGTGAAGAAAAGCGTGAAGAGGACATAGTCATTAATCACCACCGACGTCAGGTAGAACGGAAGGAAGAAGGAGGAGAACAAGGCCACCGAAAATAGCTGGTAGAAGGTGAAGACTTTTGTGTCCAAGCCAGCAGAGTACTTGGAAACAAATGCAATCTGAAAAGCATATGCCACCGCAGAAATCACCGTGAGAATATCTCCAAAGAAGTAGGAGGGATTATCGATGCTCCCTGCGGACATGATTATCAGGCCCGCAAATGCAACAAAAGACGCAAGTACTTCGATCCGGGCAGGAGACCTCTTCAGGTATATGTAGGAGATAAGCGGGAGGAGCACAACATAGATGCCAGTTATTATCCCGGACTGCGAAGAGGTCGTATATTGAAGCCCCACCGTCTGGAGGAAGTAACCAAGGAACAGGAGAAAACCTGCGGATATTCCTAGTTTTATGTCATTTGCCCTGCGGAGGCTATGGTTTCCGGCAAGGAATGGCAGCATTACAATGGATGAAATAGCAAATCTCAATATCAGAAAAACAACCGGATTGACGTATTCCAGCGAGATCTTGATCACCGGGAAAGTCACTCCCCAGAAGAACGTGACAAGAAGAAGCATTCCTAGGTAGAACAACTTCCTGTTCATCTGCTATGCCTGAAAGCCGACAGGAACATCCATGGATTCCTTGCCATCAGGGTAAGTACGACCCTGGACGGGAAATCAATATCTCCGGTCTTGTTGATGACATCTATGATCTCCGGGCGCGACAGGAACCGGTACATTGAGTTGAACGACCGGTCGCCAAGCATTGCAAAGAACCTCTGCACCAGGCCGTCTATCCACAGTTCCCTGCCTAGCTCGGACTTCCAGCCTTTCTGGTATGCTGAAAGCTTCCTCTCAGAAAGATCATCATTCTCAAGCGCCGATTCCAGTGCTCTTGCTGCATGGGACCCTGAAACCATTCCGGTGTATATGCCACCTCCACTCAATGGCTTGACTATGCCTGCTGCATCGCCGACAAGAAGAGTCCTGTCCGCATACGTTTTCTTGAGGTAAGCAATCGGTATCGCCCCTCCGTTGATCCCCAGGATCCTGTTGTCTGGGAATCTTCGGTTGAAGCTGTCAAAGTACTTCTTGGCACCTCCTCCAACGTTTCCAAGGCCGATCTTGGTCATGTCACCGGAAGGGGTTGCCCAGGCGAAAAATCCTCTTGAGACCTTAGACCCGACAAAGACCTGGACGCTGTCCTGGTCTTCAAGCCTTACTGCTGAGTCCACCTGGTAGCATGAGACTATCCTCCTCGGGACAGCACCGAACACGTCCTTCCTGACGTTGCTGTTAATTCCGTCTGCGCCGATGACAGCTCTTGCCTTTTCTTCCTTCAGGTTTCCATCCTGCCTGAAGCGTACCTCAACGTGATCTGGCCGCACCTTAACAGATATCACCCTTGAATTGATTCTCAGGTCAGTTCCAGCGGAAATTGCCATCGCAGAGACATCCTTGTCGAACTGGTCTCTGTCCATCACTATGGTCTTCTCATTCTTGCGGACATGCACAGACTCCCCATCAGGGAAGAATACCTCGGCACCATGGACTGAGTTCACCGGAGACTTGGTATGCACCATGTCAATGACGCGTTTCGAAACAAGGCCTGTACATTCAACAGGTCTGCCAACCTCCTTGTGCTCCTCCAGGTTGGCTACGTCAAAGCCCTTCCTGGACAGAATGTAACTCGAATAAGAGCCTGATGGCCCCGCCCCAACTACGATGACATCCTTCAACGAGCCAAACAATATTGTTCGGGTTAATATGGTTTGAGACAGGTCAGGGGAGCAAGGCTGTTATGAGCCTCACTTCCCATTTGACTGTCACCGGGAAAGATATTGCCACGCTCAAAGGGCTTGAAGTATCTCCTGCGTTGATCTGACCCTTCCAATCCTCTTAAGCACGTATTCAACGGAAGCTGCGTGGGCTTCCCCAGACATGTCCGTCATTGCGTCTTCCGCGAAAATCTGGTTGAAGCCTAATTCATATGCAAATCTTGCAGTGCTTTCCACTCCATAAGTTGTGGCAATTCCGCACAGGACGATGGTGGTTATCCCCCGCCTTCGGAGCTGCTGTTCCAGTTCTGTTCCGGTGAATGCTCCCCACTGCCTCTTTGTTATCAGGATATCCGTAGGTGCAATATCCAGCTCTGGCACGAACTCAGCCCAGTCCTCCGGAGGTTGTCCCCTCGGCATGACTGAATCTGAGATCGGGTTCAAGGGGATTCCGCCCCTGAAATCAACATGGACGAGAAAAACTGGCATGGATCGGGACCTGAACTCCTTCAGCAGCTTGGCAGCATTGGATATCACCACCGAGGTAGAATGTGGCTTTACATCCCGGCCAGTTATCCCTTTCTGTAGATCAATAACAACGATTGCTGTGCTTTTCCTGTCCATTTCCAGTGTTCCGTCTGTCATGAGACGTGAAGCAGGATTAATCTCATAACCGTTTGGCAACAAAACATTCAGAAAAATGCTTTTAACAAACTGAAATCCACTCGCATATCATCATTTTCCAGGTTGCGGCAGGTTTTCCCTTTTCAGCCTCTCATCCTTATAGCCAGTGGATTCAAGGTAATTGAGATGCACAACTGGGATCTCCACTCCTTCAAGCATTACATGCCTCACGCCTGTCGACGAAGGATTCTGGGCAGATGTCCATTTGCCATTCCGGAACACCTGGAGATCTCCCATTACTTCCACCCTGACTCCACTGATGACGAATATCCCGAAATGTGACCTGTACTTCGCTGTCTGGCCATATTCAACCGGAACTTTGGCAAAACATGACAGGGCCCTCTCAATCCTGTATGCACCATCCCTGTCTGTTAGTATATCTATGTCATTAGGGTGAACTGGAATTCCCTGGAGAGCCAGTGCACAGCTGCCGTCAACCGCCCAGTTGATGCCGTAACCAATTCGGGAAGCTAGGTATGTCAACACCATGCATAACTGGGGCGCTAAACTTACGGTAAGCTCAAAGGTTGGCACTTCACTTGCTGGCATGACCCTGACCCTCAAGGTAATCAGGCTGTCAGGTTAGAAAAGGATTTGGGCTTCAACACGAATTCGGGCCTTCAAACTGAGAATGTGTCCAGGAATCTTCACCCAGCAGGAAGGGGTGATGTGGTCATGATCATCAGAGAGATGAGATCTTCAGGAATAATGAAGTTGAAAAGATTAGCAATCTCTTCAAGGTGATGTCCTATGAGTCAAGATAGATTAGTTCAGGTAATATGCAAGAAACCGGTACTCTCGGGCCATTCCGAAATTATCTCGGATGCCTGCTTCCTGCCTTACGTATTTTATTGTGGAACTAAACGATTCTAAGGCTGGCCATGCGGCAAGTGATATCCGGCTACTGGCTCGAAGCAGGATTTTATAGACTATTGGCTTTCCATAGGAGATGGAGGAGCCGTTTCTTGTGGCAAGTAATCTGCGGATGACTTACCAGTACGGAAAGACTGAGGTTGTTGCCCTCGAGGACGTAAGCTTCACTATTGAGAGGAACAGGATCACAACCATCACCGGCCCATCTGGTTGCGGGAAATCCACCATCCTGAAGATGATCCTTGGAATAACCAAGCCCACCAGCGGCACCATCACTGTGGACGGAAAGCCAATCGATCGGGCAGGCCTGAAGATGGCCGCTGTTTTCCAGACCTCCGCCCTGCTACCGTGGCTGACAGTGCAGAAGAACGTTGAGATCGTGCTGGAGAATCTCGAGAAGGACGAGGATCGGAGAGTCGAAAGGGCTCTGAGGTACCTGAAGATGGTTGGACTGGATGGCTTTGAGGAGGCGTATCCCAAGGAACTTTCCGGAGGAATGAAGCAACGTGTGTCCTTTGCCAGGGCCCTTGCCACTGGCCCAGACCTGCTCATCATGGACGAGCCTTTCGTCAACCTGGATGTCTTCTCGGCAGAAGCCCTCAGGGAAGAGCTTCTCGATTTATGGGAAAACCCTGATCTCCCCCCAAGGACGGTAATCATGGTAACTCACAATGTAGATGAAGCAGTGCAGATGAGTGACAAGATTATTGTACTCAGCAGGAGGCCGAGCAGGGTGATCGAGGAGATGCCAATCACTCTCAAGCGCCCAAGGAACATAAGAAGCGATGAATTCTACCATTCAGTTGATAGCGTGATAACCACCATGTCCAGATGACCATCATCAAAGGCCCGTGTAGATGAGTAATATGGCGTCCAGGAAATACTGGATGGCAAATGCTGCAACAAGGATTCCGAGGACCCTTGTCATGACCTTTAGGACCTTCTCCCCCATCAGCCGAAGTATCCTGTCGGAAAACGTGAAAAACAGGAATATGACTGCAAACACTATAACAAGGGATATCAGCGTAAAAACAAAATGCGAAAACCCTCCGTTCACGAGTATTATGACAAGGGAAATCGCTCCGGGTCCAGCGAGCAGCGGTGTCGCGAGCGGAACAATCCCCACATCCTTTTCGACGTTTCCCCCAGCTGATTTCGGCCGGTCTCCCTCGCGAACCATCTGAATTGACATGATCAGCAGGATGATTCCTCCTGCGATCTCTATTGCGGCAATGGAAATTCCAAAGAAGTAAAGAAGCTCATTCCCGAAGAAAGCAAAAAACACCAGAATGATGAACCCGTAGATAACGGCATCAGCGGTAACCACTCTTCTCTCATGCCGTTCCAGCGAGCCGGTCATCGCCATGAAGACAAGCATTGCACCGAACGGGTCAATCACGACAAAAAGGGGAATGAATATCTTCAGAAATTCTGTCAGCGCGAAGCTCAATGGGAAGATTATTGGAGCAAGGAATATTTACTTTGCACAACCCAATGGAATCAATGGAACACATAGCGGAGGCAGTCATCGCATGCCGTAAATGCCCGAGGCTTGTCGAATTCCGGGAAAGCCTGCGTCCCAGGTACAGGAACGGAGAGGGATGGTGTAAGCCAGTACCTGGCAGCGGAACGAATCCAGCAGGTCTCCTGGTTGTTGGACTTGCTCCAGCCATAGGCGGAGCAAACCGAACTGGGAGGATCCTGACTGGAGACAAGACTTCGGATTTTCTCTTCTCCTGCCTCCATGAGAAAGGGTTTTCGAACCTTCCGTACTCCAGATCCAGGGACGACGGCCTTCAGTACTCGAATATCTTTCTCACTGCAGCAGTCAAGTGCGTGCCCCCTGACAATAAGCCGATGAGGGAAGAAGTAGAAAATTGCCTTCCCTTTCTCAGGCAGGAGATAGAAACACTGAAAGGCCTGAAAGCGATCCTGGCTCTTGGCAGGCTTGCCCACGAGAGCGTCTTGAGAACAATTCTCCCAGACGGTTCCAGGAAAACAGGATTTCCATTCTCTCATGGTCGTCGCTACAGAATTGGGGGGATTGACCTCTACTGTTCATATCATCCCAGCCCGAGGAACGTCAATACAGGGACCCTGACCAGGGAAATGTTCCTCAAGGTCCTGGAGGAAATCAAGGAAAAGAGCCTCTTTTCCTGATCATGTCCAGGAGGTCAGCTGTGTGGAACTGAATACTCCCGGCGAGATCTCTGATTTCCGAAATACCAGGAAAATGCTCCCCGGGAAAAAACGAGGCAGTAACCACGTAATCCCCAGCCTGCACCCTTGCAAGGGCAGGTCCCATGGGGTGTCTTCTCATCACCTGGATACCTGAAAATTCAAACTGGTTGAATATCCCGATCTCTTCGCGGAACCTGTATTGACCGACTCCAGATCCAGACTTGCCCAGGCCGATGTCAATCCACGAGGACTCGCTGAGGTCCGGCGACTCCATAACAATTATGGCATGGGTGATTTCGTTCCCGCTCACAAGGAACCCGGCAGCGGAAACAAGAAGCGAGCCAGGGAGGAACCCCAATTCGTATCTCCCCATATCGACCCATTTCATTCTGGATATCCGGGCATCCTCGTACCAATCACCGCTTCCTCCGCCCGCAAGGAACGATCTCTTCGTATATGCTAGTCTCTTAACCCTTTCCAGGTCGCCATCTACCGGTACCAGGTCAGATATGAGATTTCTGAAATGCTGGGAATGCGCCGGTGATGAAGACTCTACCTCGATCTGGGTTCCCATGAGGGTGATGGAGCATGAACTCAGGCCGCGGTAATCGTTTCCCATGAATAGCACCCCTCCTGCTACCGGCTCGCTTACAACCTCTGAATATGTCTTCTGGAAACTGGCCATCAGGTTCTTGGGGAAACCGGGGTAGAACCAGTCCATGAAAAATTCCTTCACCCTGAATATCCTGCCATGCATGGATACGTAGAACCTCAGGGTTTGCCGCTGGCCAGAGAGGTTTCTGGTTGACAGATCGATCGGCTCCAGCCTCCCAGGTAGAAACCTTACAAACTGTGGGGCAGGAGAATCAGGGGAAGCCATAATGTGCAAGCGAATCGATAGATTTTAACCTGACTCTAAAATTCCCTTGTCATGAAAGCTTTGATCCTTGGTGTCGACGGCTATATTGGCTGGCCACTTGCCCTTCGGCTTCTCAACAGGGGGCACGAGGTATTTGGCGCTGACAGCTTCTTCACAAGGAGAAGAGTCCGGGAGGTTGAGTCAGATTCAGCAATGCCAATCGGCACAATGGGCAGAAGAATGGCCGCCCTCAAGGAGAACAAGCTTAAGATGGAGTTCTACAGGGGTGACGTGAGCAACGCCTCCTTCATGTACAGGCTTATTGAGAGAACCCGGCCGGATGTCGTGGTGCACCTGGCAGAGCAGAGATCGGCCCCATACTCGATGCTTGGCCTGAAGCAGGCTTCAGACACCATGTACAAGAACATAATCAGTACCCTCAACCTGAGTTATGCGCTCAAGGATATCTCACCAGCAACGCACATCCTCAAGCTTGGAA
>JAKAFX010000025.1 GCA_021817735.1 Thermoplasmata archaeon
CGCTCAGGCCAGGCAAGCTGATCTTGCCTCCTGATCTTGGTGAGTTTTATTATCTTTTTACAATTACCTTTTCTGTATGATCCCAGGCAAGATGAATTCCCGTGAAGTCAGGAGAATGATGGCACAAATGGGCATCAAGACTACCGACCTGACCGATGTGAAGAAAATAATCATGGAAGGCACCGCAAAGGATTACGTCATCACGGAGGCGTCCGTCACAATTGTGGAGGCAAAGGGAGAGAAGTACTTCCAGATATTCGGGAATATGAAGGAAGTCCCTAAGGGTTCCGCCCAGCCTGCAGCCGTTCAAGCCCCTGCAGTCAATGAAGATGATGTCAGGCTTGTTATGGAACAGGCAGGCTGTTCACGGGAGAAAGCTGTTGATGCCCTTAACAGGGCCAACGGTGAGCCTGCTCAGGCGATAATCGACCTGACCTCAAAATGAAGAATATAGAGAGCCTGCTGGAGAAGTTCAAGCCATCGTGGGAAGAACAGGAAAAATACGGCCATATAGCAGCGAGGATTCTCCATGACCTCTTTAGGATCTGCGAAGAAAAAGGAATAGACGCCGATCCCATACTGGTGGGCTCGTTTGCCAAGGATACCAATCTCAGGGGAGGAGACCTAGACATATTCGTGAGGTTCTCAAAGAAATACACTGCCAGGGAAATGGAAAAACTTGGGCTTGAACTTGGCCGGGCAGTTGTCAGCGATCCCCAGGCAAAATATGCGGAACACCCGTACATCTCCGGGTACCAGGACGGGGTTAAGGTTGATGTGGTACCGTGCTTCAGGATCGACAAAAGTTCCGAAATGGTATCTTCCGTGGATAGAACACCGCTCCACACTAGGTACGTTAATTCGCACCTAAGTGAGGAGCAGAAAGACGAGGTGAGGAGACTAAAATTGCTCCTGAAGAGCCTTGGCATCTATGGGTCAGAAATATACCGTAATGGTTTTTCAGGCTATGTGTGCGAACTGCTCATAGACCGGTATGGCACTTACCGCGAACTAATTTCCAATTTTGCGGAAATGCGTGGAAGGCTCGTCATTCCAAAGGGAGCGCTTCATTCCGGTAAATTCACCTCACCGTTTGTACTTATGGATCCATGCGATGACAACCGGAATGCCGCAGCATCCGTGAGCCTTGAGTCGTTTTCAAAGCTCAAGATGGCTGCCAAGCTTATTTCCAGCGGCGTGGAGAGTATTATTTTCAACGGTACAGAAGCCAGGAACGCATCTGATATATTGAAGCGGCACACTGCCTTCAGGATATTCAGGATACCCCACCCTGGCCTTGTGCCAGATACAGTCTATCCCCAGGCTGTAAAATTCAGGGAAGTAATAGTTTCCATCCTCCATGACGGGGGTTTTATTCCCGTTTCCTCTGCAATCGACATCACGGAGGATATTGACGTGATGGTCGAGTGCGAGAGGGCAGTGGTGCCGAGAGTTGTCAGGCACCAGGGACCAAGCGTTGACATGCCTAACTCCATTGATTTCCTGATGAAATGGAGAGGGAAGAAAGTGATGCGAGGGCCATATATCCAGGGAGACCGTCTCTACGTAGAGATAGAGAGGGAATGCACCGTGCTCGAGGACTGTGTCATGAGATCAATTGGTAGTTACGATATTGGAAAGAATCTAAATTTATTCCGGGAACAACTCAAGATCCTCGATCCGGTTCAGGACATGGCCCTGCTGGAAACCAAGGTAGTGGACACTTTTGTAAACGAGATATTCCCCCGTATGGAGAAGATTGTGGGGATAGAACATCTATCCGCCAGAGAAGACCTCTAGGAAAACCACTTCATCACTTGGACCGAAAGGCGTATCTGCTGTTACCGGGGCGCCATTCTTCAGATAGACATACTTCTCGTGGTTAGTATTCAGTATCCTGATTGCATCTTCCACCTTTCCGCTTTGGATCTCTAAGGTCTTTACTCCATCCCTTCCTACTATCCTGATCACGCAGGCCTCCGACAGCCCCGGGCAGATTCGAACTGCCGTTGTCGGATTCAAAGTCCGAAATGCTTGGCCACTACACCACGGGGCTACTGGGATGGCTATTGACATTGATTTTATAAATCCATGCAGGAGTGGCAGGGAGAGTGCGGGCAGCCAGCTGAAATTTATTTCACCCTGAGTCGAGGGCCGTTCAATTCATGCGTCGATATACATTATTGGAGTTCCTGACTCCTGCGAGGCGCACTCTATTGACCTGAATTGCACGTTCCACGAGGAGAGGTGTTTCCTCACCGTGTTCAGTGCCAGCTCAGGCCTGTTGTTTTCCTGGCTGAGGTGAGTGAGGATTATCCTGCTTTCGTGAGAGGCAGTCTCGTTGAGAAGTTGAGCTGACTGCAGGTTGGAGAGATGACCAAATTTCCCTCCAATTCGATCCTTCAGGAACTTTGGATAACTTCCTTCCCTGAGCATCT
This sequence comes from Thermoplasmata archaeon, assembly GCA_021817735.1. Classification (GTDB taxonomy): domain Archaea; phylum Thermoplasmatota; class Thermoplasmata; order Thermoplasmatales; family Thermoplasmataceae; genus JAKAFX01. Next base: position 2,439 of record JAKAFX010000025.1, read on the forward strand.
GTTCGTCGTGGTTTGCTTCGACGGCCAGTATATCTGATCCCTGGAGGGCGTCGCTCAGCCTCTGATCATAGGTGCCGAGATCCGATACTATCCCGATCCTTGCCGACCCGTTCTCAATAATGAAGGCAACTGGGTCGGCGGCGTCATGTGAAACGCTAATGGCACTTATCTTGAAGTTCCCGATCACCATTGAGTCCTTGAGGGAGTAACAGGAAACTGGTAACGCCTCCGATGTGGCCTTTCTTGCGTATATGTCCACATTAAGTCCCTTTGCCAGGCTTGAAAGCCCTGAGCTGTGATCACTGTGCTCGTGGCTGATTACCGCTGAGAACCTTTCGTGCGAAATTCCGGTTTCTCTTATCCTGGTCCTGAGACGCCTGACCGAGATACCGAAGTCCACGATTATGGCATCATCCTGGTCCCATACAAGGGTTGAGTTCCCTTTGCTGCCGCTTGAAACCATGGTAAAGCCAAGAGTGTTCCTCAATGATGTCTGAATACCTTCTTTGGTTTAGAACCTTTGCTGAATCCGAGCCTGCAGAACACAAACTGAGAGGATATCTGGTAGTTTAGGTTGTTCGGGAAAAATGTCGGGAAGGCAGGATCAGTTGCTTCCTGCCTTCTTTCTTCTGGAGACCACGGCTACAGCTGCCACAATTCCTACCAGGACAACTGCAATCACGCCTATTCCGGCCGGACTGCTGACCTCAGACAGGACTGAGGTGCTGTTTGATGCCGTGTACACCTCTATGGTATGGGTGGAGAAGTGAGGTATGTGTATGAGAACCTCAACTCCGCCGGGCACTTTGAATGACGCATACACTGCATTCACACCGTTGGTGGTGTTTATGGTGAAGTTCTCTGTTTCCAAAGTTGCCACCGTGTTGTCAAACGAGACTATCAGCTTGCTGCCGTTGCTTATGACACTGTTTGAAATGAATATCGCTATAACAGTGCCAGCGTGCTTAAGTGAAGATGCCACGAAAGTAAGCTTTCCCGCAGATGCGTTGGTGAGCTGGACGCTGACCGAGTTGTTGTAGCTCAGTGTAAGCGATCCTGTGGAACCGGTGGACTTGTCGATGCTGATCTCTGCCGAGATTTTCCCATGCATGATTGCATTGTTGATGTCCTCTATTGCCCTTGAGGCAGATCCCTGGAGTCCGGGTGGCGAGACCAGGGAGACCCTGGCGGTGTGGCTGGTCTGCACGCTTATGGTGCTTCCGCTTATGGAAATGTTCCCACCGTTAATGAATAGGAAACCCCTGAATCCATTCCCGGACAGGTAAATCCCATTCGCCCCAGCCTCGAAGTGGTCTGACATTCCTGCGGAGTAGTTGAAGAAGTTCCCAGAACTGTCGTCAAGCTCAGATCCGGTGTATACGCTGGTTGATGCGTTCGCCCCGAACTCGCTTATCCTGGTTATCCCTGTTCCAACCTGGAAGACCAATGTCCCGTTGCTAACGAAGAAGTTTGAAACCAGTGACGGGTTGTCCCTGATGGTCGTTAGCGAGGTATTGTTCAGGTACGCGAACAGGGAACCTATCACCACTGGTGAAGAAACTGGGATAACAGGCGTATCTGTTGAAGAGGTGAGACTTCCGTTTCCATATGCATAGATGGAAGTGAATACCTTCTGGTTCACGAGGTTGCTCTGGAAGTTGGAGATCACGCCGGTGGTTGCATTGAAGTTGAAGTCAAGGAAGCTTCCGGTTACCTGGCCGGTAGTGCTGTTATACTGGAACGTCTTCTCTGAGTAGAGTTTCTGCATTATTGAATCCTCAAACTCCATCTTTGCCATCATTCCCACCACAAGCATGTCCCTGGAGGTGAACGACAGTGAATATCCGTTGCCGGAAAGGGTACCGTTTCCGTTGCTAAAGATTATCACTGGGTGGCCGTCAACGGTTATCTCATAGAGGGCCATTGACTGGGTGTTCATGCTCATCCCCATCCCTCCAAAAAATAGGGAAGAATTCAGTTTCATGTATAGCGGTGTTGACTGGTTGTAGAGCGTCATATTAATGTAAATGCTGCCTGTAAGCAGTGAAGCTGAGGCCAGGAAGAACGCATTCTCGTTCTGTGTCTGCAACACGCTTCCGTTGTGAAGCCTTATGGCAGATGTCACACCGAGAGGCGACGGATCTGCATTGCTGATCTTCACATAGCTGGCCAGCCCTGCAGTGGTGTTATCTCCCTTGTAGCTGAGGTCACTTATGGTGCTTGCGGTACTGTTGTAGGTTAGAGAAAAATTACCAACCGTGGTACCTGCTGCACCTGCGTCAGTTGAAGCCGCTATGGCTACGCCTGCACTTGCCAGGAGGGCGAATACCATTACGACTGCCATGACTTTTGGGGTCATGGTTTCAACAAACTCCATATATCAATAGGCTTGTTGGTTCAAGATTGTACCAGATCACCCGGAAGTCAGTATGAGATAAGCCTGTAGAATGTGTCTCTCTGCGCAGGGATCCTACCAATCCCCCGTATGAGGGAATCCACTTCCTCGGTGGTAGTCTTCTCTGTTCTGTTGGTTGCACCATAAATCTTCTCGCTGTACGCCGTCCCAACAAGGTCGCTGCCTCCTGCATCAAGCTCTACCTGTGCCATGAGCTTGCCGACTGCCACCCAGTAAACACTGATGTTGCGGATTGCCTGACCCATGATGATCCTTGCCATGGAGATGACCTTTATGTCCTTGACCGCTGAATCCGGACCCTTCACCTTTCCCATCTTCAGGAGAGGGGTATTCTCAGGGCTGAACTTGAGCGGAATAAATGAAAGTATACCGGGGACTTCCAACTGGTTGTCCCTCAGCCTGATCATGTGGTCAATAATGTCATCCCAGGACTCGACGTGCCCGTATGTCATCGTCGAATTTCCGGGCATTCCCATGGAATGCAGGATCTTGGCATCCTCAAGCCATTTCTCTCCACTAATTTTCTCCGGAGTTGTTATCTGCTTCCTAACTCCTGGAGCAAATATTTCAGCTCCCCCACCTGTGTGAGCATCAACCCCGGCTGACTTGAACCGTGATACTATTTCCTTCACGGAGTTTCCGGTTATCCTGGCTATGAAATCTATCTCAGGTATGGTGAGAGCCTTGAGTGTTGCCTCAGGGTATGCCTGCTTCACCGTTCTGAACATCTGCTCGTAGTACTCAACGCCAAGATATGGGTTGAAACCCCCGACTATGTGGACCTCGGTTGCATGTAGGTCCTTTGCCTTGAGGGTTTCCCTCCTGACATCGTCAACGCTGAGCTCATATCCCCTGTCGGTCTTTCCCTTAAGTTTTGCAGGGACATAGAAAGCGCATATGGGGCAGCTCGCTGAGCAAAAATTCGAGTAGTTAATGTTGTATGAAACAGCATAAGTGACTACGTCCCCAACCTGTCTTGCTGTAAGATTGGAACCAAGCTTCATCAACTGGTAAAGGTCGAGGTCCTTCAGGAGATCTGATGCGTCTTTCCTGCTAAGTTGAGTTCCTGACAGAACAGCCTCTTCCCAGTACTCAAGCGGATAGCCTGCCCCTGTTTCCATTCAAGTGGAATTTCATGATGTGTATTAACCGTTTCTGGGGTACATGGTGTCGGCATTTTCAGGTGTTTCCGAACGCGTTAAGCTCCGGATAACTCAGGAAAAAGTGTTCATCCTAGTGCTTCTTGCTGCCATTCCCTCGTGGATCTGGCGGTTCAGATCCTCCACCGCTTTCACTGGGTCTGGAGACTCGTAAATCGAACGCCCGACAATTATGTAGTCTGAGCCGGCCATCACGGCCTTCGTTGCGCTCCCTCCCTGTGCCCCTATACCCGGTGAAACTATCACAAGTTCTCTGCCCATCTCCCTGATTTCCGAGAGCAGCGACTCGTTGTTCCCTGGTGCAATGACCCCGTCAGCACCTCCTGAAATTGCAGCTGCCAGGAGATCCTCGTGGATCCTGTTTATGAACTGGCTTCCACCGGGATGAGACATAGAAACCACTGCCAGTAGCTTTAGCTTTCTGCCAGATTCCCTTACAGCCCTGAGCGAATCGGATCCCGTGAAGACGTGAGATATGATTCCATAAGCCCCAAGCTCTGCCACCTTTTCTGTTATCAGTGCATTGGTGTTTGGAATGTCGGCCAACTTCAGGTCGCAGATCACCCTGGAATGCCTTGATAGCTCTCTGACGATGTCAGGTCCTGCACCCAGAATGATGGGCCAGTTTATCTTCACAGCGAAAATCAGCTCCCGAAGCGAGGAAGCTATCTCTATGGCCCGATCGCCATCAAAGATGTCCAGGGCCACTATGAGCCTGTTATCCATCGAGTGGCTCAACGTTCCTTTCATTAATAACTCTTCTTTAGGAGGGTTAATCCAGGCACGGTCTCTCCCCAGTACTAACCGGTAACGCTACAGATTTTATGCCCAGAGTACTACTCATACCATGGCAAAAAAACTGTGCGGCCATGCTGTGTCCGAGTTTGGACTTGGAACCTGGGGGATTGGTGGCTCCTCCTCTCCAGACCTCAGGGAAGACCGGGCAAGTGTAGAGGCGATCAGGTACGCCATTGACCGTGGGATAAACGTAATCGACACGGCAGAGATGTATGCGGCAGGGCATACCGAAGAACTTGTTGGAGAAGCTATCGAGCCCTACGACCGCAAGAGCCTATTTATCATAACAAAGGTCTGGAATACAAACCTGACACACAACAGGGTACTGAATTCAGCCAGGCAGAGCCTGAAGAGACTCAGGACCCAGTATGTTGACCTCTACCTCATACACTGGCCAAATCCATCGGTTCCTATTGGTGAAACCATAGCTGCAATGGAGGAGCTGGTATCGACAGGACTTGCCAGGAATATAGGGGTAAGTAACTTCTCAGTGGCTGAAATGCAGGGTGCAATCGGAGCCGCAAGATATGCGAAGATATGCGCGAACCAGATCAAGTACAACTATGGCACAAGGCAGCCAGAAACTGATATTATCCCGTTCTGCGAGAAGAATTCCATTGAAGTGATTGCCTACACCCCAATCATGAAGGGGAGGGCAGGCGGGTACAGGGCATTAAAGTCTATGGCTGAGAAGTATGGGGTCAACCCTGTTCAGATGAGCCTGAGATATGTCATGGAAAGATCGCTTCCCATCCCAAAATCCACGAATGCCACCCATATTGATGAACTCCTGGAAGCGGCAAAAATACCGCTTACCAGAGAAGACTACGAACTGTTGCGCAACAGCAGGTAAGCGGCCGCATATTCTTGTATCTTATACTGGCTTTCACCTGATTTCGTCTATGCCAAGTGTATCGTCCTTGTCTCCAACTATCCGTTCGAGGTTTACTATGTCCTCCGGCCTGCTTATCACAAATGGAGACTTTATGCCTACCAGCAGGACAAGGACGCTTACGCTGTGTGATGCGGAGTCTTCAAGTCTTGCTCCCCATTTGATCACTGCGTTTTCATCGATCCGCGAGTGTACTTCCCTCATTGCCGTGAGGCTCTCGTAAACTGTAAGGTCATTGCCGCCAGTAACACTGACTATGCACCCCTTTGCCTGGCTTATGTCCGCATCCACCAGTGGAAATCTCAGCGCCTGGTCAAGGGCATCGAGGATCCGCCCTTCTCCCTTATGTGATTCCCCATACCCAACTACAGCAGCGCCGCCAGATTTCAGGACGTTTGCAACGTCTGCAAAATCCACGTTTATGGTTCCGGTCTTGGTTATCAGCTCAGTTATGCCCTTGATGGTCTTTGTGAGGATGGAATCTGCATACCTGTAGGCTTCCTTTATGTTCTTTACCGGGGCATCGGTCGGTATCCGGTCATTTGGTATTGCAAGCAACGTGTCAGAATGCCTGAACAGCTTGTCGAGTCCCTTTAGGGCGTTGTCCATCCTGTACTTCCCTTCTGCCTTGAACGGAAGGGTTACTATCGAGATCACGATGGCTCCTGTTTCCTTGGCTGCCTTGGCGACAATGGGCGCAGAACCTGTTCCTGTGCCGCCTCCCATCCCGCAGGTTACAAATGCGATGTCACTTCCCTGCATCAGTTCTCGTATCTTGGACATGTCTTCAATGGCAGCTTCCTCGCCCACCTTTGGAATCCCGCCTGACCCAAGTCCGCGAGTCCTCCTCTTGCCTATGAGCAGCTTTGCCTTTGAACTCGAGGTTGCAAGGTGCTTTGCGTCGGTGTTGATCGATAACAGGTCTGCACCCTCAATGCCGGATTCAAAAAGCCTGGAAATGGTGTTTGTGCCGCCACCACCGCATCCTGCGATACGGATTCTCACCCTCTTCAGCCTTGCAGCATTCTCAATTTTTTCGTCCTGGGGGCATACATAATTTTCCTCTGTTGCCTCGAAGATCTGGCGTTCCTCGATTATGTCTTTCTCAATTGATTCCAGTAGGAGAGAAGTGTTGTCATACATATGTCTGCTACTATTGCTTTAACTGTATATATATCTTTGTATTTTTGATTTGAAACCCGTCATAAAGCGGCCGGGGAATACTATCCCTTTTTGGGCTCTGCAGCCAGGTGAAAACCGTACCGGTCTTCTTGGATTCGCTTCACCAATTTTTTTACGCTCCTTGCACTGATCCCAGTTGTGTTATCTAGAGACCTTATTGATCTTGGAGCGATAAAATTTGGAAAGTTCACCCTGACGTCCGGAGCGGTTTCGAACTATTATGTGGACATCAAGGAAGCCTGCACCATACCTCGGGTCCTTGAAGAGGTTGTTGACGAGATCTCGCCCCACATTGAAGCAGATATGGTTGCGGGAGTGGAACTTGGAGCGGTTCCGCTTGTAGTGGCAACGTCTGTAAGGCTCAAGAAACCATACGTGATAATCAGGAAGGAGAGATCGCATGGAACAAAAGATCTTCTCGTGGGAACCAGCGTTTCCGGTAAGACCGTGGATATCATAGAGGATGTCGTCACAACAGGAGGATCGGTCATGAAGGCAATCAATCTGTTGAGGGAAAGAGGCGCCAGAGTTGGCCGTGTCATATGCGTGGTTGACAGGGAGGAAGGCGGGAAAACCCTGCTCCAGGGTGCTGGCGTGGAACTTATCCCGCTGTTAAAAATCAGTTCTCTGGTGAAGAACTAGGATAAGGCGTCTTCTATTCGCCCGATCTCAATTGGCGTCGTTGACTCGCCAACGAGTATTCCTCTTGAATTTGCAAGCACTGATGACCCAATGTACATACTGCCAAAATTGGCTGTAGCCTGCTTCACCTGCACCCCAAACAGATCGCCGAGGAACTTGAGATCCTCTTCACTCGAGGATGGTGTCACTATCATTCCCTTCTTCGTAAGCACAGAAACACTTCCCACTGTCTTGATTCCCCCGATGCTCCCCTTCACAACCTCAACATCCAGGGCATCCCTGATCTCCCTTACCGACTTGGAACTGAAGTTCTTGTGAACAAGTGCGCACTTGTCGTTTGCCACGATGTCATTCCCTACTGCATTGATCTTGTCCTTGAGGAACAGCACGTTCCTGTCTCCTAGGTCGAGCGATCCAACCGTTTCCTCGGTGGTTCCGGGGAATATGATCCCTTTGGAATTCATCACGCTCAATGAACCTACGAGGTAAGAATTTTCGATGAACATCTTAACTGGCCTCACGCCAAGCGCCTGGGTGATATCAACCTCTGCCTCCTCCTCTATGTTCTTTGGCAGAAGGGCTATGTCCTCGTGTACCCTGACATAGATTCCAATAAAATCGCTCTTGAGGACGGAAATTTTCTTGATCATTGCTGGGGCAGTATGACTTCTGCTGAATCCTCGCTTAGTTTTACCACCCTTATCTCTATCTTTCCTGGTATTTTCTTTCTCCCTCTTTCCCAGATTTTCTCATTGACCTTGGGGTCGATCCAGATGTTCTCCTCGGGCACCCTCATATGCTTTGATACCTCTGACTTCAGGACTCCTATCCCAGAGTCTGATCTCCTAGCCTTCGAGGATAACTTAGCCTTTCTCAGGCTCACTTTCATAATAAACTCGTTTTTAGCTTCTGTGCTCTCAACCAACTAACTCACCTATAGCTTTAGGGTATTCCTTCTCCAGCTTCTCTTCTTGTTATTCTGGGTGACCCTTCTGGCAGTCCTCATCATTACCCATCCGGGGACTCTCCTGTTCGCATTGATCGCCCTCATAAGCCTGATTTTCCTTCCCAGTTCCTTGTTCCTGCTCATTATTTGTTCCTCCTCTCTATTCTTGTTTCCTTCTTTGTGCCTGCCAGTCTCTCCAGGATATCCCTGAGTTCCTGGTCGCCTATGACTTTATTGATTCGGCCCATGCCTGCCAGCTGGATCAGCTGGCTCTCTACGTTCTCGGCAAGATCCGGTCTCACCAGTCTAACCCTGCTCAGCCTCTCCCTTGCTTCCGGAGTAAGAATCTGACGAAGGATCTGCTGGCGCTTTGCCTTCTCAATCTCTGCAGCTTTCTGCTCTTCTGCATATTGCTGCTCCGAGGCTGCAGCGTGTTGCATTTCCATGAGCTTACGCTTCCTTATTGCCTCAAGCTCGTCTTCTCCTTCCATGCCCTTCAACACTCCCTGCCAGAATCAGGCTATTCAGATGAACTTCTTGTAAACTTCATTATCTTTTGACAGTTCCACGATCAGTTCCTTTGAACTCTTCTCTAGGAGCGAAACTCCCTGAGGGGAAATTACCCTGCCGGTTTTTTCCTTTTTCGCGTACCCGAGCTCCTCGAGCGTCTGGAACATGTTCCTGACGATGTATCTGCTTCCCTTTGCCGGATGATACGGCTTTGATCCACGGTCTACCCTGCCGCCATACTCTGCACTGAGTTTTGAAATCCCAATGGGTCCCTTCAGGTATAGCTTTCTCAGGGTGGATGCCAGTCTCACAAGGTACCAGTCATCGTTTTCCCAAGCCTTTTCGGTGTGTATGCCCGCCTTAAGGAAATTTACCCATTCTGGTACCTCTACCCTCTTGTCTTCTTTGAGCTTCTGAGCAACTTTGTTGAGCAGTAGATTAACTGGTACCCTTTCTACGTTTACCATCGGTATTCACTTTCGCCGTTTATATAATCTCTATTTATAACACTTTCTTAGATGTTGTGCCTTGTAGAATTACTTGCATTCTTGCATGGCTGCCCTTTGTGTCTCATGTCACATCTATACATGTTAATGAGGGATTTTCCCCATTATTCCAGGGGACTGATGCCTGAATTGACCCTGGGCCCAGGCCTAAACTGGCTCCCTGTCCCTTCTCCCAAATGTCCTTTTCACATAGAGCGGGATAACAAGAAGGGCGAAGTAAATCAGCGCAAACAGTAGGATGGGCTCCTCGTAGCCATTGAGAGACAGGATAGAATAAGATTGAAGCAGATCCAATACCAGAACCGGGGCCAGAAGCAGTACAAGGGTTACTGCAAACACCTTGAGGAGACCCAAGTTTCCACCAAATGATTCCATGTTAATATTGTCCGTCTCTCTTCCCATCTTTCCAACAAGCCTCCACCCGTTGAACCAGGAAGCTTCCAAGAACCCCCCTATCAGTGCAACAGATATTATGGGGATATAAACAATGGAAAATCCCGTAACAAGCACCGCGATGGACACTGATGGGACCACGATAAACACGAATATGACAAGGATTGAGATCGACTTCCATGCTACGAAGTCAGATTTGGTCACCGGGAGCATCTTGATCACCGAGAATCCGGTTGATTCTGAGTTGAGTACCATTATGGAGTAAAAAGAGGACGAAAAGGCAGCCAGGGACAAGAGAAGTACGAATATTCCCTCGGGTGTCGCAGTCTTCGCTGCAACTGGGTTGAAGAGTGATAGGATAAGGGGAAGAGTGACTATAACCGGGATCACGATCAGACTGACATTCTGAGGGTCACGAAATATGAGCTTGAGGTCCTTGCTGAGCATTGCGATCCCTGTTGAGGTTGTCCTGCTTTTCTGTCCGGAGTAGCTGTTTTGCCTCTTTTCAGGATACTTTTCCAGCAAGGTCATGGACTTCTGCCCAAGTTTCAGCGAAACATACATGAACCCCAGGAGAAACAGTGCAGTGAATACCACATCTTCTGCGACTGAGGCGAAGGAACCCCCAGCGAGGAAGACAGAATAGGGTATGTTCAGCAGGAAAACTGCATAACGCCATATCCCACTCAACCCTGGAATGAAGGTTGGTATTGTTTCTGGAACGTATATTACCACCTCAAACAGTAGAAGCGATAGGGCAATCCCCCCGAACTTCACCCCGCGGGAAAGGGCAGCCTCCAGCCTCCCTCTCCTGCGTTGCTGAATGAGGGAAATCATGCTCAAGATGGTGCCCAGGCAGAAACCTGCAAGGATCACTATGGCCGTCCATGCAAACCCGAATAACAGGGATGCCGAATTCCCGGAAAGGAGGTAGAATATGACGAGGTCCGGGCCGGTCATGAATGCCACCGACGAACCATAGAATATCATGAAACAAACCAGGTAGATGTTCCGATTCTTCTCTGACGGGAGTTGCCATATTGGTTCCAGGAGATTGTTCCTGCTGATCCCCTGGAACAGGAAGAGTGAGTTGTAGAGGGAAACCAGGAAACCATAAATGAATATCACGAGGCCGATGTTTGCCATCGCGAGGAGACTGTATCCATCCATCAGCCTTGCAAGCACCAAGACGATGGAGATAAAGGCAAAGGAAATCGAGCCAACCCAGTAGTTGGTTAGGATCATATGCTGGAGGCTCCTTACCTTCTTCTGCTTCTTGAGGAAATATCCGAAGTTCTTTATTGCCTGGTACTTCTGCTCAATCATTATTTGCCTGGCGATCCGGTATGTATAATTCATCTGCCACTACCCAGTATTCCAGCAAGGTCATTGCCGATATTCCCCACAGGCGAGTCGGAAGTCGTGTTCAGGAAAACGTCCTCCAGTGTGCTTCCGCCCTTGCTGTTGCGTTCAATTAGTTCTGCCGCAGTTCCGGTATCAACAATCCTTCCCCTGTAGAGGATAGATAACTGATCGCATAGGGTGTCGACTGTCTCTATTACGTGTGTTGAGAACAGGACTGTCTTGCCGTTTCTAGAGAGCGCTTTCAGAAGATCACGTATGACCCTTGATGATCTGGGATCAACCCCTTTCAAGGCCTCGTCCAGGATGATCACCTTTGGGTCGTGGAGGAGGGCGGCTATGATGGAGACCTTCTGCTTTGAGCCGAAAGAAAGGGATCCGATGGGCTCATCTACAAATTTCTCAAGTTCAAGGCTCTTTATGAAAGCTGCAGTCAGCCTCTCATGTTGAAAAGAGCCAATTCCTCTAATTGAGCCGACAAAATTAAGGTACTCCGTTGCAGTCATTGATTGGTAAAGTGCAGGATTCTCTGGAACGTAGCCGATCGTCTTCTTTATCTCAATGGGGTTTAAAGACGGGTCAACCCCATGGACCGTGACGCTACCGCCGTCCCGCTCTGTTAGAGATGCGATAATCCTCATCAGCGTAGTCTTGCCGGATCCATTTGGACCTATGATCCCATGTATGGTTCCGCTTTGGATCTCCAGCCACACCGAGGAAAGGGCAATGGTCGAGCCGTAGGCCTTTGAGACCCCCTCGGCTTTGACCGCAGGTTGCATCCTCGGCTATTCCCTTTTTGAATTATTAATTTTATCAGTAACGACAAACTGCTCGCGGTAATGACTTCTTGAATTGGCATCCATTGGTGTCCATCGGAAAAGAGTTATTTTCAAGCATGAACTGATCCTGTTCTGATACTGAAAGGGGAACTTTACCAGTGTGGCATCGATGAAGCGGGCAGGGGACCTGTGCTGGGGCCCATGATTATCTCGATGGTGTGCTGCAAAGCGTCTGATATGATTGACATTGGAGTGAAGGACTCAAAGAAATTGTCTGCAGCACGCAGAAAAGTGCTGTACGGGGAGATCACCCAGAGAGCAAAGGTCCTGAAGACCGTCCGGATTGACCCGCAGGAACTGAACTCCCTCATGGCAGCACATACCCTGAACCAGATTGAGCTGATGAAAGCATCAGAACTCATAAAAAGCGCAATTTACCCTGTCTATGTGGATTCGTTTGACGTTGAACCTGACAGGCTCCAGGCCGAACTATCAAGGGTGACTTCCCAGCCTGTATTCTGCTCCCACAAGGCTGACGATACGTATCCATCCGTAGCTGCCGCCTCCATAGTGAGCAAGCATCTAAGGGACACTGCGGTGGTCCAGCTGGCAGGGCAGTATGGAGAGTTTGGATCTGGGTACCCTTCTGATCCCAGAACCATCAGCTTCCTTGCGGATGCCATCAGGAATGGGACCAATCTTGACCAGATAGTCAGGACTCACTGGGAGACCTACAGGCGGATAAGGAATGCTGTATCTGGGAGCAAGCTGAATGATTTCGGGAAAGAAAAATAGGCCGTGTGACAGGCATGCATCTTCCAGAGCCTGTTCAGGCAATAGGTTTTGCCGGATTTTCGCGTGACCTGACCAATGTATTTATAGGGTGCACAATTTCACGATTCGTGACAGCAGATTTCATTCCTGCCGACAAGACGGATCAGGCTGATGACTATAATGAAAGGGGGATCTCGTTCTTCAACCTGACCAAGTACCCGGAAGCAATCAAGGAGTTCACCAGGGCAATCAAGCTCATTGATTCCGATCCAGACTATTACTACAACCGGGGCCTTGCGTATTACTCCATGAAAATGCTGTCCCAGGCGGTCAAGGATTACGAATCAGCCCTCAAGTTGTCTCCCGAGAATTCGGATTATCATAACGCAATTGCGTCTGCACTTGAAGACTCTGGAGATCTTGATGGTGCAATGAAGCACTTTGACGAGGCAATCAGGCTTGAGAACGACGTACCAGACTACTACTACAACCGGGGCAACGTTTACCGCAAGCTCAAGAAATATGACAAGGCGCTGGAGGATTTTTCAAAGGCAGTCGAACTGAACTCTGCGGATCAGATTTTCCTGTTCCGCAGATATGAGCTTTACATGGAACTGGGAAAATACCAGGAGGCTGCAAGGGACATGGACGTGGCTATAAGGCTGGTGCCAGGAAGCACATTCTTCCAGGTATCCAAGGCTGAAGCACTTGAAAAGGATGGAAAAATCCAGGAGGCTCTCGCCATTCTTGAAGACGTGAACATATCTTCCGGTTCAACGGAAGAGGTACAGAAGAAGATTGAGCGCCTCAAGCAGTCGCTGGGTCAGAAGTAATCGTCAATATTTTTTCCATAGATTATGTCTTTGACCGCACCGATCTTCTTTTCAAGTTCTTCCCCTGTGTCCGCGATTATATTTACATGTCCAAGTTTTCTCGCTCTTCTGGGTTCTTTACCGTACCAGTATAGTCTCGTTCCCTCGACAGAAAGGATCTTCCTTCTCAGGTGGTCATTCATCTCCCGTCCGATGATGTTAACGATACCGCTTGGCTGGAAGAGCTTTGGTTTGATCAGCGGAAGACCGGCTATTGCCCGGATATGCTGCTCAAACTGCGAGACAGACGAGCCGTGCAGTGTGTGATGCCCGGAGTTATGCACCCTCGGTGCAAATTCGTTAACAATCGGAACCCCGTCTTTCACGAAGAATTCAACTGCCAGAACTCCCCGATAGTCCAGCCTGTCTGCAAGCTTCCCCGCGATCTGCCCCATTCCATGATCCTTGGCGGGGGTTGAACTGGTAAGCAGGATTCCGCGGTGATTTACATTGATTGCCGGCTCAAATGAAACTTTTTTTCCGCTGCTGTCCCTGGCGAGTATCAGAGATGCTTCATGGTCGAAATCGACCAGCTCCTCGACAACGTAGCTCGCATCCGGCACTTCGTAAGATGAGGATTTCCCCCAATCAACCCGGAACTGTCCCTTTCCATCGTATCCGCCAGTGGTCATTTTCAGTATGGACCGCCCAAACCTCCTGGATTTCCGCAGTGCTTCCTCCGCAGAATATGCCGGTTCAAAGTCTGCTATTGGAAATTCGCCCTCGCGAAGAAAGGTTTTCTCCCTTAGACGGTCCCTCTTGAGGTCTACGCTCCTTATGCCTGGAACCAGTTTTTCCTCCTGGTTTGCAAGCATGAGTGCAGTCTCGCTCACATGTTCAAACTCGAAAGTAACGATGTCGCAGGAATCCACGAAGTCCTTCTCCGAACCTGGCCCGAAGTATGCATCGGATATTGCCCGGGATGGACCCGGTTGGATGTCAAATGTTGCAAACTCATAACCGAGGTTCCGGGATTCAAGTATCATCATGAAACCCAGCTGCCCTGAACCTAGAATTCCGATTCTCATCAGATCCTGTCTTCCCTTACCCTGTTTTCTTCCCTCTTCATCATGTCTTCAAGCTTTGATGCGATGTCCGAGTACTTGATTGAGAGGATACGGGCAGCGAGGATGGCTGCGTTTCGTGAGTTACCGATGGCAACGGTTGCCACTGGTATCCCGGATGGCATCTGAACAATAGAGAGCAGGGAATCCATGCCGGAGAGGGCCTTAGTCGGTATAGGAACGCCCACGACAGGCAGGGTCGTCATTGCTGCAGTCATTCCAGGCAGATGCGCAGCGCCTCCTGCGCCTGCAATTATGACTTCTATTCCCCTGCTCCTGGCACTTCTTGCATATTCGTACATCAGATCAGGGGTCCTGTGCGCAGATACTATCTTCTTCTCATACTCTACCTGCAGCTCATCGAGAAGGTCGAAAGCGCCCTTCATGTGCTCCAGGTCGCTGCGGCTGCCCATTATGATTCCTATCCTAGCCACGCTTTATGATTGCAGATCGTTATAGAATGTTTTCCGGAAGTCCATGGACTGACTGGTTAATTTGCCTTCATTGTTGTCCTGTTGATCAGCGGCAAGTACCGGGCACTGCTAACGGACACTCTGAGCAGCCCTCTTGACGTGGAACCATAACAGGAGTCCATCCTGACTCTTGAAAATCGGTAAGCATTTTCATGCCTCCCAAATCTATTGACTTTGCTGGTCTCCCATGCCTTTATGATCTTGCAGTCGCAATGATGCGTTCAGACACTAGGCAATCATGAAACAGGCCCACAGTGCCAGTGATGGAGCACATGCACTTAGGGGTATTCCTGCTACTAAGCCGGGAATAACTAAAAAAATGTGCTTATGTTAGCATGATTGCCTTGATCAACAATGACCTCAGGAAGATCTTCGAGGAACTCGGAGACATAGAAGAAGTCGAGGGGAACCGGTGGGAGTCACTAGCTTACAGAAAAGCAGCTGCTTCCATATCATCGCTTGGCGAGGATGTAGCCAGGATTGCCGAGAGAGGCGAACTGCGGAAGATCGATGGGGTGGGGCCGGCAATCGAGAGAAAAATACTGCAGTACATAAGGGAAGGCAGGATAGACAAGTACGACCAGATGAAGAAGATATATCCCGTCGACTTTTCGACCCTCAGGAAGATTCAGGGCCTTGGCCCGAAGAAGATTGCCCAGCTC
>JAKAFX010000088.1 GCA_021817735.1 Thermoplasmata archaeon
TGAAACTCCAAACCCCAGAGAAATCCACTTGCTATGGTTGTATTCCTTTGAGATAAGGTAAATAGGCAGGGCGGCCAATGCGATCCAGACTGTCTGTATTACGAGCAGCAGCTCCTGACTTGGAAATACATAAAATATCGGTGAGAGTACAATATAAATCAATTTGTTGGCCAAGAATGGATGCGGAGTAGATGCAGATGGAAAGAAACCGTTAGGAAGAGCGGATATAAGCAACTGGAAGTTCACCCCAAGATCGAAAATTCCTGCGTTGAAGGCGAAGTACCTTTCTACTGTTACGAAAGAATAAACTGCAGAGTAAATTGCAATTGCAGCGAACAGTATTATTTCCTGGATATTTATGGATTTAATCATCTTCAAGTTGAGACTTAACGCACTGCCATATCAAATACTTAACTTCTATATTTGAGAAATCCAAAAACAGACTAAAAACGAAGTAAGCTACAATATATGGAAGAATGAATAAGCTCTACGACCTTCATTTCTCATCAGTAACGTGGTTCTCTAACGTACCGATGCCATCAATCGACGCTTCTAACTGGTCGCCTGCTTTAAGGAAACGCTTATCCGTGAAGTATGCGACTCCCCCTGGAGTACCGGTGGATATAACATCACACGGTGTTAGGGTTATTCCGGACGATATGTTCTCGACTAGCTGGTCTATCCTGAATACCATGTCATTGATGAGTTCATTCTGCCTGACCTCGCCATTCAGTTTCAGTGAGATTCTCTTGGAATATGGATCACCAAATTCATCTGTGGTCACGAGAAACGGCCCCAATGGAAAAGATCGATCGAGCGATTTGCCAGGTATCCAGTTAGTGTACCTGTTCCCACGGCTGTCGACCCTAAGTTGAAGATCCCTGAAGCTGATATCGTTCGCAATCGTATATCCGGCAATATATTCTCCGTGGGTTGATCTACTAATATATTTTCCTTTCTTGCCAATTATTACGGCAAGCTCAGCTTCCCAGTCAACCATGGAGGATACCCTGGGTTTCAAGATATTTTCCCGGTGCGCGATGAGACTGTTCAGGTATCTTGGAAAGAAGAATGGTTCATCGGGTGCTTCTCTCTTCTGCTCCTTGAGGTGTCCATGATAGTTTATGGCAGTCATTAGTATTTTCTGAGGGGACTCCACGACAGGGGCAAACCTGACGGTTTCTACCGGAACAGGCTGAGAGCCGGAGATAAGGACAGAACCGTATTCCACTACCTTATCCAGATGCCCGTTAGAAATGACTCCACCGAGGCTTGGTATTCTACCGGGACTTAATCCTATTAAAGAAAGATCGATGGGAAAGAGTTTCCCATCATTATACACGGCTGCAGTTGGTTCTCCGTTTAAAACTATATTCGCAAGCTTCAATGCTTGGCGCCTTTCCCCTTTGCCTCTTCGGTGGGAACAAAGTAGACATCGGTAGGGCTGATTTTCAGGTTTCTCCTGAATTTAGCCCTTACTGGCATTCCTATGTAAATATCCTCAGCGTCTGCACCGATCAGTCTCGCCATGAACAGAGAATTTACTCCTTCGAATTCCACCATCACCAAGTGGAATGGCGTCTCAGGCAGGAACTCTTCGCTCCCAAAGAAACACGTTGTAAAGGAGTGCACCTTTCCCTCATTCGGAAGCTGATGCCATTCAGTTTCTGCACCACACATCATGCAATGTGCCCTTGGGGTTCCATATACGTATCCGCACTTCTTGCACTTGCTTCCCATCAACTTCTTCTTCGCAAGCGAAGTGAAGAAGAGTGAGTCCTGTGCATAGCTATGTATGTAGTCGATCTCATAGTGGGATTTAACCACTAGAGGTTCAAAGCTGTAAACTTCAGTGCCCGCCTGGGTCTCTTCCATCTTTGCGTTAGGGTTTAAGGTCATTTTACCGCCTCCATTATTGATACAGTGACATAAGTCCCCGTTCCTGCATGGCTGTGAATCAAGCCCCTCTTGTGTCTGCTCAACTGGAGCTTGTCATTCCCAAAATGCTTCTTGATGGTCCCCTGAAGCTGCCAGAACATGAAGACTGCTTGCATAATGCCAGTTGCACCTACAGGGTGACCGCAAGCTAACAGTCCTCCAGAGAAGTTCACAGGAACTTTGCCGTTAATCTGAGGCTTACCTTCCTCAATGAATCTTCCTCCTTCTCCGTACTTGCACAGGCCAAGATCCTCATAAGTCTGTATTTCTGAAGAGGTATAAGCATCGTGCAACTCTATTGCATCAAGCTCCTCGAGTGGGTCCGAGATTCCAGCACCTTGGTATGCCTCCTTTGCAGCTGATCTACCTGCCCTGAAGGAGTGAATTCCTGGGTATTGCAGGTTCTTGTAATCAGATTCCCTTTCATTTGGAAGAAGTGGCACTTTTCCAAACGGTCGGTCTGCTAGCCTCATCGTATCTGTTCCTGTTCCAATGCTCTTTACCAGTACAGGGTGATCACTCATCTCAAAAGCTTTCTCTTCGGATGCTAGGACTGCGACGGCAGCTCCATCTGACATTGCACAAACATCCAGTCTTGTGAGTGGCGATGCCACCATTGGGGAGTTCCTTACGTCATCAACTGTGAGGTTCATTGGGCTCTGTGCGTATGGATTATGGAGAGCATTCTTGTGGTTCTTAATTGACACTTTTGCAAGTTGCTCAACCGTTGTTCCAAATTCATGCATATGCCTTCTTGCCATCATTGCGTAATACCCAGTGTAAAAACCTCCCACCGGATAGTCAAAGTTAGTATCGCTGGCCAACGCGATGAATTCGTTTCCCTTCCACGTGTTTACGTGGGACATGTTCTCGAACCCATACACAACGCACGTGTCCATCCTGCCTGAGGCGATCTCCTCGAATCCTGTCTGGAAGGCAAGACCTCCTGTGGCCCCTCCTCCCTCAACTCTCTTGCTTGGCTTGGGCGTAAGGCCCAGATAGTCCTGAACCATGATCCCTGACATCAGCTGTCGTTGGAAGTGATCGGAGAAGTATGATGCTACCGATCCGTCTATGTCATTGAGACCTATATGAACATCGTCCAATGCATAGTCGAAAGCTTTCTTCACCCTCATTCTAAAATCCATGTTGGGGATTGCTTTTGCAAATTTTGTTACCCCACCAGATACCATGTATACGTCTCTGCCTTTGTGCTTCATAAAACCAATTCCCCATTAGTTAGTAATACATAAAACTACTCAGTTGCGGCATTCAGCGCAAATCAATTGGTTTTCCCATCCAAAAATATTCCGGAAATAATGTTTAATATACCATCGCTATGATCTAAAGTGAAGGCTCTTGTTGTTGGCGGCTCGGGATTCATAGGCCGACACGTTTGTACGGGATTCAAGGCTGATGAGATATCTTACCTCTCCAGGCATAAGTCATCTGATCTGGACAGGAAAGGAATTCAGTGGTTAGAAGGCTCTATTCTGGACCCAGATGCTGTAATGAATGCGATAGAAGGCAAGGATGTTGTAATCAACTGCGCAGGAGTGTGGGAAGATGATGCTCAAGCACAGTTCGATACAAACGTCAACGGCGTCAAGAACATAGTTGCCGCAATAAGGAAGTATGATAAGGATCAGAGATTCATACACATTTCAGCAATAAACATTGATTATGGCACACTGGAATATTACAGGACGAGGAGAATTGCAGAGGGAAATGTTAACCTCATAAAGAACAGCATGGTAGTCAGGCCTTCGGTAGTTTTCGGAGAGGGTTCAAGGATTGCAGAAGATCTCAGGACACTAGTGCATAGCGACAGCTACAAGTATCCTGATCAGGGAAACTTAGCGCCTGTGAGCGTGAATGACCTTGTTACAGTTCTCAACAAGGCAGGGGACTTCAAGGGATCTATGAATGTGTGCTCTAGAGAAAACATTTCCATGCTGGAACTCATAAATGCCGCAAGGAAAAAGGCTGGAAAGGGCAATGTCAAAGGAATAAGGAAGTTTGCCAAGGGTATGGAGAAGTATATCAGGAAAAACGAGAATTCTTTCCCACTTCCTGCCTATAGAATTAGAATGCTAAACCAGAATTACTTTAGGGAGAATACATC
>JAKAFX010000089.1 GCA_021817735.1 Thermoplasmata archaeon
AGAAGATTCTGGAATTTTTGCCTCCCGGATCAAGCAAGGGGAATGCAATAAGGCAGCTTAGGAATGGAAGGCAGGCCCTTATCGCAGGCGATGATGCAACCGATGAGGATTCATTCAGGGCCAACGCGGATACCACCACCGTGAAGGTAGGACCTGGAAAAACTGCCGCCAGATACCGGCTTTCAGACTATCTGGAAATGCGCACCCTGCTGGAGTTTATCCTTGCATCTGGAAGTTGATCCGTTTCTGCTTTGCCAGCGGATAGTCCTTCCTGTATCTTTCCAGGACTTCGCTGGAAATTGACGCAACAATTATTCCTTCGTTATCTCCTGCCTCTGCCAATTTTTTTCCAAAGGGGTCGAAGACCACTGAGTGACCTGTAAACAGGGGCCCACACTGTGCAGCGGCAGCCACGAAGCATCCAGTCTCTATGGCCCTGGTCCTCAGGATTGCAAGCCAGTTGTCGAGTTTTCCCTCGCCGCCATACCAACCTGCCTGCACTACCAGAAACTCGATGCCGTCCTTCATGTACAACTGCGTCAGTTCCGGAAACCTGATATCGTAGCATATCGCTGCACCCATTCTAAAACCCGAAAACCTGAAAGTCTCAGGAAAGGGTTTGCCCGCAAGAAATATATCGCTTTCCCTTGACCCGGCTGCATCATAAAGATGGATCTTCCGGTACGTGAATACCACTCTCCCACGGTCCACAAAAACCGCAGAGTTCTGGGGTTTTTCCTGGTCATACTCCCA
Source organism: Thermoplasmata archaeon (assembly GCA_021817735.1). Classification (GTDB taxonomy): domain Archaea; phylum Thermoplasmatota; class Thermoplasmata; order Thermoplasmatales; family Thermoplasmataceae; genus JAKAFX01. The sequence continues at coordinate 754 of JAKAFX010000089.1, forward strand.
CAGGTTTGCAATAACCCCAACTCCATGGCTAAGGGAGGCTGCCTTGATTTCGCGAAGGAATTCATCAGATACCTCCTTTCCTGCAATAGATCCCAACCTGAAGAAGTCCGGAACCATCATCTGGTATTCCGGGAAGATAACCAGGTCTGCTCCCGTCTCAGCGGCCTCGCCGAGAAAGGATAATGACTTCTCCAAGTTCCTCCCTGCATCCAGGGTGGACTCCATCTGGACAAGCGCCACTTTTAGGTGGTGGCTCAATCTATGATTCCTCCCGACGAAAGTTTCTCCGGCAAATAGGTATCTGTAACGTAGTCAAGACCGTACTTTGCAAGGGCCTGCTGTTCCGCCTTCTTTCCGCTCTGCAGCATGGTCTCGATTTCGTGTTTCCAGAAGTCGTTCTGGAACCTTGGGTCTTTAAGCTCTGCATTGAGGGCCTGGATATCCTTTTCAGAAAGGTCGTCCGTGGGAAGATCGTACGTGAGGATGTCGGTCGCAGTTATACCGATGAATTCCGCGGTGGGCACTGCAAGGTAGTTTGAAATGTGGGCAGTCTTGATGGCTCCGTATGCAACTGAGGCGAATATCCTGAATGACCATGGGTCCCCGTCGGTGAACACATATATCGGAAGCTTGAGCTCCTCATTTATGCGCTTGAGAATGCGCCTGGTGCTTCTCGCTGGCTGACCCTTTAGGTGGACAAGCACGGATCGCATTTTCTCGTCAAATCCATTTTCCACCAGCCTGTCGAACATACCTCCCGTCTCGATGGCCAGGACAAAATCAGCATCAACTGACTTTAAACGCAGCTTGTCTGGCTCAACATTATAAGGAATTCCGTAACCTCCATCCCCAACATCATCCCTGCAGTTTATGGTCTTGAAGTCCCCCTTCCGGTTCTTTTCCTCAATGGTGATATTTCCAATGATGCTTGCCCCGTTCTCCTCTGGCCTGAGGTTGAAGTCCTCCCTCTTGAGTGCGCTGATCACCTCCAGATCCTCGGAGAGGATGTCGGACTCGTCCTGCGTATGGAACTTGCCAAGTCCCCATCCCTCTGAAATGTAGTACATCTCCCTGAGGGTGGATGTCTTTGCAGTCTTTCGCATCTCCATTATGAACTCAATCACCGACATTACCTTGAGGATGTACTCTGCCCCGTCGAGTGATCGGGCGCTCCTTGTTACAAAGTTGTCCCCGTATTTCCAGACGAGGTACATTGGATCAAGAACGATGTTTTCCTTGTTCCTGGATGAAACCGATATCTGGGGGATCTCACCGCTCTTCATGGACATGTAAATGTCTTCGGCTATCTTTTTCAGTTTATCTTCAGTTTCCGGCATCGCTCTCCTCCTCCATCATTTCCGGCCCCCGGATATCCCAGTCTCCGGGTAGAGGGTCGGCTCCCTGCACCTTGGTAACATCCTGCCCTGTAAAGTAGTACACAGTCCCGTCATATTTGCCCTGGAAATTGTCCAGATGGAAGGTGAATTCGGCTTCTCCCGCGGGCTCGATCCCAGAGATGTCCCAGGACCTCTGCTGGCCGGATATCTCTCCGGCAGGTGGGTCCGGTATAATGGTTATGCTTGCCACGTCGGTTGTATAGTTGTATATCTGGCATGTCACGGTAAGCCCATCTCCGTCTGTTGCAAACTTCTCCGTCACGAGAATGACGTTGGCAATCTTGGCGATCACGCCGGTGATGTCTGGCTTTTCCTCTCCCAGAAGCAAGGAGGTTTTGGTGGCTATGGCAGGTACGAGTTCCCTGACTATCCTGAATTTTTCCATGACCTTTGCCCTCTTTTCTTTCTTGTTCATGTAGGTCTTAAGAGACCTGCCTGCAATCCGGAGGGCACTCTTGATCTCGTCCACGATCTCGGGGACAGATGCAATCGCTTCCTTGGACTCGGACGTGTATGGCAGCCTCGTTCCCAGAACGTGCACCAGGATCATCATCGGTCCAAATGGGATCCCGGATCCCGAGCGCTGCTCAAGCCCGTACGAGCGCCAGTCCGTTTCGGAGACTGCCTTCGTTATTGCGCATGCTCCCGGCTGGAAAAGGAGCGGAACCTTGTTTGCGTACCTGATGATGGTGATCTGGGAATCTGCAGGAAGATCCCCTCCGTAGACTATTCCACACTCCACTGAGAATGGGTTTCCGTTGTGCACCGCTGGGGGGCGCATTACTGGCTTCGAATAGAATGAGGGATGAAGCTCGCCATAAACATTGAGGAGTCCTTTCCGGATAAACTCCTGACCAAGCGGGCACAGGGAGTCCGAAGGAGGAGCCATAATCTGGACCTTCCTGAAGGCCTCCATCATCAGCCGTATGTCTTCCGGTGCAAGTGAATGAGGGTCCCGCTTTTCGTCAATGCCGGCAATCACAAGTATCTCTCCCGCAGTCTTCCTGCTAATCCTGCTGAATTCCTGCGAGAGGAAATCTGACATGTTTTTTGCGGATGTTGCAATGACAATTTGCTGTATCTCTCCCAACTCAAGACCAAGTGGATAAGGCTTCACGGCAGTTGACCTGCGGGAAGGTACTTCAATGACCCTCTTCAGGACAAAGCGCTTCTCTTCAGGATCCGTAAATGTGAGATCCATGTTGGGGTTCACTGCTGCGGTCTCCTTAAGGTACTCGATGATCGACTGGCGCCCGGTCTGGTATTTCCCCCTTGCAGTTATGCTCACGGATGTCCCATGATCCCTGTCCCATATCATGGGCTTTTCCAGGAAGACCTGTCCTCTGTTCTCCTTGATATCTATGCCCAACTCGAACATGTACGCCACGTCATCCTCGGTTCTCTTGGTGATAACCTGAGATCTCTGTCCGGTTGTTATTTGCCCATACAGGACCGCTGCGGTGATTCCGATCCCCTGCTGCCCCCTGGTCTGGCGCATGCCATGAAATCTGGAACCGTAAAGGAGCTTCCCGAAAACGTTGGGGACTTCTATTCTGTCAATCCCGGGACCATTGTCTGTTATTGTGATCCTGAACTCATCTCTCTGCACCCTTTCAATGCCTACCTCAATCTCGGGCAGGATGCCATGTTCCTCGCACGCATCAAGAGAATTGTCTATTGCTTCCTTCACTATCATGAACAGGGCCTTGGAGGCTGAGTCAAACCCAAGAATATGCCTGTTCTTCTCGAAAAACTCTGAAATGGAGATTTCCCTGTTTGCGGAAAGCTCCGGCGGCTTCCTTACCATCGCATGCTAAGAGACATTCAATG
>JAKAFX010000026.1 GCA_021817735.1 Thermoplasmata archaeon
TTGTCGTGGTTCCAGATTATGTGCCTATCAAATTGCTGCACGAATTCCTGGACTATTCTCCCAATGTTGTGATGAATTTTGGAAGGAATGAGGCGGTTGCAGAATATATCAAGCTGGGAGGCAGGAACTTCGTGAGCAGGGTTCCCGTAAACATCGAGAACGTAACCATTTACTATATTGGTTCAGGAGAACTCCCCTCCAGCATAAAGGTCAAGGAATTTCCCATGGATGACGTGGCAGGTTACATCTGAGGGCTTCAATCGAGTATAAACAAATATAGACAACCTGTAGATTGACCTCCTCGACATTGAAATGACTGACCTCGCTGTAATGGCCGCAGGAATAAAGCTAGAAAATCCGCTCATACTTGCATCAGGAATTCTGGACGAGAATGGGTATACAATGAGGAGGGTCCTGCAGGAGGGTGCAGCAGCCGTTGTCACGAAATCTATAGGTACTGCCGAAAGGCCGGGCTACAAGACCCCTGTGGTGGTGGATCTGCCGGACGGAAACCTGCTGAATGCTGTTGGGCTGTCCAACCCCGGAATCAAAGATTTTGGAGGGGAGATAAGGATTGCCCTGGAGGCAAATAAGCCAGTGATTGGAAGTATCTTCGGTTCCAGCCCTGAGGAGTACGGGGAACTGGCACACAGCATGCAGCTATATGGCGCTGCTGCCGTGGAACTAAACCTATCATGTCCCCATGTGAATGGCACGGGTCTTGAGATGGGGAGCGACCCGGAAATGGTAGAAGCCATAGTGAACGCGGTAAAGAACAGGGTTAGTATTCCTGTGTTGGCTAAATTGAGCCCAAACGTTTCAAACATGCTGGAGATCGCCTATTCTTGCTCCAAGGCTAACAGCATCGTAGTTATAAACACCATCAAGGGTATGGCCATAGATATCAATGCCAGGAAGCCAGTGCTGTCCAACTATTATGGTGGGCTGTCAGGAAAAGCGGTGAAGTATGTTGGGTTGAGGTATGTCTATGAGATCAAGAAGGAAACCGGATTCGACGTCATAGGTGTTGGAGGGATAAGCAATGCAGAGGATGTTGTAGAATACATGATGGCAGGAGCCAGTGCTGTCCAGATAGGAACTGCCGTAGGCAGATATGGACGAGGCATATTCTCGGCAATCTCGCACGATCTGGCTCTTTTGGCGGAGCGGTTAAAAGTAGACAGAATAAGCGACCTGAAGGGGGCAGCACTATGAGTCATTCCGCTGTAGAAGTTCTCTGGTCAAGAAACGAATCCCCAACCGTGAAGACTCTTGCATTTAAATGGGACCAGGAAGTACTTCCTGGTCAGTTCGTAATGGTTTGGACCCCGGGAATCGGTGAAATCCCCATGTCCCTCTCCAGCCTTGGGGAGATCAAGACCATCACCGTAAAGGATTTCGGACCTCCATCAGCTGCCATCATATCGACAAATCCAGGCAACAAGTTATACATCAGGGGCCCGTATGGCAACCATTTTACCAGGACAGATGGAAAGAAACTTGTGATCGGTGCTGGATCCGGAATGGCTTCTCTTGCTCCCCTTGTTGACAAGAATACATATGGAATAATCTCCGCAAGAGAGAAGAGTGAAATCATCCTCACCGGAAATTTTGATCAGGGGAAAGTAATGGTGACCACTGATGACGGCTCAATGGGTTTCAAGGGCAATACAATAGAGGCGTTGAAAGTGTTCGATGCGAAAGTCGACATGATTTATGTTTGCGGTCCAGAAAAAATGCTGTTTGCTGTATATAACTACCTGAAGGACAGGGGCATAAGGGCAGAATTCTCTTTGGAGAGAAGCATGAAGTGCGGTATAGGTATATGCGATTCATGTTCCATTGACGGTTTTCAGCTATGCAGGGACGGCCCAGTGTTTTCTATTGACCAGCTTGGTAGCATGAAAGAGTTTGGCGTTTCAAGGTTGACCTACTCTGGAAAGAGGATTCAGATGTGACCTGTTCAGTTCCAGTCAGGAGGCAATTCGTAAATTTTTGACCCGCAATGTTTAAGAGATCGACTCAGTATCGGTTGATAGATGGAATCAGTTATTTCCTTGGCTGATTGCTACAGCCTCATTTTAAACTCAATAAGAAATGACCCGGGTAATATTCTGGTCGTATCTCCCCCGGGACGAGGGATCACTGAGATTGTTAGACTCCTGAAGGCCGAAGGAAAGGGTAACGGCCTTGAAATTGTGACCTCAGCCCTTGGCCCGAAGGGAGAGAGCCAGAGATATGGCTTGTACATCGACATGCTTGAGAAACTTGGAATCAACGTGGAATCTCATACCGCAACAGCAATAGAGGAAGCTCTAATGGGCTATTTCGCTAACAGAAAGTCGATGCCAGCACTTGTATTCGAGAACATGAATGAAGCCACTCCGGAAAGCCTTGATTTTTTTATCTATATTTCAGACCTTCTCAGGGAGGCTAGAGTCCCTCTCATCGGCACTGTAAGGGTCAGGAATACCCAAGGGATGGCTCTGGACGCATTCCTTAGGGAGGTAGAATTTGGGAGTGACATTAAAGTGGTAAGGTTGTCACCCCCTGAATTGCGAGATATATCAATTGTGACCAAGGGATATGGCTACGTTCTCCCCGACGATTTCCTTTCAGACGTATTCACTCTTTGCGATGGGAACGTCTCTATGCTCAAGTATGCCCTGTCATATTACAAGCGCATTGGGATAATTGACCAAGATAACCGAATAAATGAGGCTGCTTATAGGTTTCTGCCAGTTCCGCCATCTCCGGACGATCTCTACCAGACACTCATCCAGGATATGGGGGATGAAGAACATTTGCTCCTTGATGCTATGGTACTCTTTGGAGGATCAATATCCGAGGCAGATTCCCACTGGGTTATTGGGAAGCCAGAATTGGAAGTGAAGAAATTACTAAAGCAAATGGAGGAGCAGGATATCATTTACAGCGATATTTCGGGATACACTTTCTTCAGTCCCCAGTTCTCGAGATATTACTCATCAATGATTCCTCCGGAACGGATGAACTCCCTCGTGTTGAAAATTTCAAGTTCTCCTGACTATGAAAAACTTCCCCTGGCTGAAAAGATGAAGATGCTGTTTAACTCCGGAAAGCTGGAGGAATTTGAAAAGATCCTGAGTGCCCATAAACTGGGCATAGCGGAAAGCTTTCCTACTGAAGAGGCCCTGCTTTCATTTATATTAGAGGTGGAGCCAAAGTTGAGCAATCCATCACTGTCTCACTACCTCAAATACATAAGATGCAAGACTCTTGCTGGGCTGAACAGGAATGAAGAGGCCCTCGCTTGTTTTGAAACTGATGACTTTTCAGATATAGACGCCTTGGAGCCGAAACTGCTGCTATCAAAGATTTATTCAATGAGGGGAGAGCACGAAAAGTGCCTCAGTACTGTAGATAGTGTGCTGAAGATTACTACGAGCGAAGACCCAGCCTACTATTCTGCACTCACAGTCAAAGCGGGTGAACTCCTGAAGAGGAAAAGTTATGAAGAAGCACGTGAACTGGCAGATTCTATCATTACTTCTGCAAACCGCTTGAAACTGGCAGAGATCGAAGGAAGGGCCACCCTTATCGTGGGAAATATACTGCTAGAGAACCAGGAATATGACCAGGCCGAGGAGTTTTACAGAAAGGCTCTGGAAATAAGCAAGACTGGGAAATTCATGGACCAGCTTACAACGTGCCTGAACAATATGGCAATAATCTCCGGATACCGGGGAGACATCGACGAGGAGATCAGCAGGTATAAAAGTGCCATAAAGACAACCTACTCTACGGGAAACCTGAGGGTCAGAGGATATGCGATTTTCAACCTAATGGAGGCTTATGACTACACTGGGAGGTATCGTGAAGCGACGCCCTATGTGGAAATAGAGAGAAGCATCATCGAGAACATTAAAGACAGATACCTGGAATACCTGTTTCTTAGATTTATGGCAAGGCGTGCGTTCATGACGGAGAGGTTTCCGGATGTGGTTAAGCATGCCGACAGAATGATCTCCGTGGCCAGGGAGATTAAACTCAACATGTGGGCTAGGATTGGAGAATCATTCAAGATTATGGCAGAGTCATTCATGTCAGGAGTCTTTGACAACAGGTTGCCTCAGTACTTCAGTGAACCTGAAGAATTTCAGGAAGACTTTCTTCCCCTTTACTTCTTGTTTGGGGCATCATACTTCTTCATTTTTGACAGAGACGACCTGGCAGAAGCCTGTCTGGGTAGGATCACAGAATTTTCCAAGTCTTTCAGGGATTATGTGAGTAATTCCTTGGACTTCTTCAGCAGGTTCTATGATGCTGTCACACGTGATTTCAGGGATAATTTGGGCAACTTTGAGTCAAGGTTTGGTGATCTTAAGAAATCCAAAGTCCCGATTGTAAAGGCGTTCGGGAATATAGTTGAAATCCTGCTTTCCGGAAATTACTCTGATCACAAGAGCTTACTCGAAAAGCTAGTTAAATTGAACAGGGAAAATTCCATGGTGGCAGAACCGATGGCAATGCACGTATTCATTTTCGTAGAAATCTTTATTCTCCACGAATATGCAAACGTGCCACTTTCAGAGGCCAGGATACTGCTGGATGAGTTCAGGGGTAACACGGTTATTAATACCCTGATTGAGAAGAGGTTTGGGGGGCTGTGATGCCGACCGAAAAAGCAGAAATCGAGAAAAGGTGCATATTCCATAACAATGGGGAATGTTACCTCAATGCAAGGTTTGTGACAAGTTGCATTCTGTGCTTTAACTTCGCGACACCTATTCCGCCGGACTCCACGAGATATTCGCAGTCAAGGCCGCTTTTTTACCTCTCAGACTACCTGAGATCAGGAGACTTCTACGAACTGGTCTTTCCAAGAGGAAAATCAGTTCAGGGAACTATCAGACTGGAATCCAATGATTAAAAGCCTAAATCATTCCTGGTCATGTCCCTACGCAAAACAATAGTTTGCTGGGCTTGTGAGGTAGCCAGGATATCCTGTCGGCCTTCGGAGCCGAGTACCCGGGTTCGAATCCCGGCAAGCCCGTAAGTAATACGTTACAAAGCAAGATATTAATGCAGTCGAAACCAGATTAGCAATAGCCTAGTTTGTTACTGTCAAACGCTGCCATCAATGCGAACAGTAAACGAGAGTTGTTTCATCATCAAAATGTTCATTTTATATGGAATCGACAGTCTATATGGACGCGCGAAAGAGATAAAATTTGAAAATTGAAGGCTACGCAATAGATGCACAGCCCTTACAAGCCGTTCCAAGAATCCTATTTCAGCTTCTGGATCTTCTCGTTGTATTCCTCCTCAGAAATAAGATTCTGTCTTCTTAGGTTGTCAAGTTTGGCAATTTTCTCCTTCCTGGTCTTCTCCTCTTTTGACAGTGATCTCTTCACTTTACCCGGCATGGCTCTCAGATCTATGTATCCCATTCTATCCGCTATCAGGAGTCCAGCAACAATTGCTGCCAGCACCACTACCACAATTATATAACTCAGGTATGAGGGCTGCACTGAAACAAGTGGAAAGTTGGTTGAAGTTAGGGTATAAGTAACATGTGTTGAATATTGCGAGTTGAGAGGTTCAGTGCCCTGAGCTTTTATTAGAATACCTGAGTCAGGAGAGATCCATATTTGCTCACTACCACCATTGCTAATCGTCCCACTTATTTCATCAGCGTAGTAATTTCCTGCAGGCGTGCTTATACTTGTGTTTACAGCACTTACACCAGCCAGTGGAATGCCTGAAGGGGATATTTCAAATCCGAGTAGTATAGCTAGTGATTGAGGGAGAGTGCTATGATCCAATGAGACAATATTACTCTGATTGATGAGCATAAAAGAGTTATAAACCTGCAGAGATGAGAGAGTTATATTAGAGGAAGTCTGAGTTGAACCGCTGAAAATAGAGGACCCAGGCACTGAATAGTTATATTGTACTGAAGCCTGGTTAAGGCCAAAACTTACATTCTCAACCTTGTACGATGCGCTGCCAGATAGAGATAAGGTATTTGCTCCATTATCGGTCTCCTGAAAATTAACAGAATACTTCGCATAAGCACCATCGAAAAGGTTTTGATCTAAATTAGGGAAATGCACAACTACAGGAACAGTGCTTTGCGAATAGTTCAGCGTAAGCAACATCCCATTCCCGCCAGATCCTCCTGGTAGATAGGAGTTATATGGGTTTACAGCACTGGTGCCACCAGAAACATTGTATGTTCCAGGAGAATAGCCTCCATTACCGTATGCCAGCACTATTACTCCACCTCCTCCTGCTCCCGTGGAAAGGTAGGTTCCAGTCTGGTCCGATGAATTTACGCTTTGTCCGCTTGCATCAATTGTTCCGGCCACAATCCTGTTGGCCTGGATATAGAGGCCATAAGAACCACTGCCACCTGATCTATACGCGTCATAGTATCCATAACCTCCAGCCCCACTTGCGCCAATAAGGTATGATTTGATCCCATTGGACCACCATGTGCTGATCATCGCACTGGAAAACCCAACCGGATGAGCAGGGCTGCTCCCGTTAACTGATGAAGTGTAGCCGGCATTGCTATTAATGCCCGCGGAGGCCCTTGTTGCCCCTGCCCCAAACACACAGCATATTCCGGACTGATAGACATCTCCTCCGCCAGATCCTCCATATGATTCTGGGTAGCTATCCCCCGGGTTGTAGGCGAGCCCTGCTGTCACTGTGCCCAGATTCGTGAACGTACCGTTAAGGACAATTGAGTATCCATTTGTGTCTAGAACTGCTCCAGGCTCAACAATGAGATTGCCAGAAGTTATATTCGAACTTAAAGTCACACTACCATTAATTTCAAGTGTGTAAGGGTTTGGAGTCGAAATGAATCCTACCGGGGTATGACCGCTCGAGACTGCCGGGAAATAAAGTGCAGCAGTGGCAAGAAACAGAGCCACAACCGCAGTTAGCAGCCTTGAATAGTGTTTAGACTCTTGCAGACTGATCACCTTACTCTAAAGTGAATCGAGCAGCTCCTTTCTTTTTTGAGCGTATTCCTCGCTTGAAATCTGGCCAGATTCGTGAAGGGTCTTAAGGGTGTTGAGCTTCTGCGCAACATCTTCCTTCGGGGGCAGCTGCTTTGGGGGGGTTGACGCCCCAGATGAAAGGCTACCCTGTTGAGGTGATGCCTGGAATCCACCGCTTTGCATCTGTTTCTCTACGCTGTTGGCCCCTATAAAGACAAGAATTGGTGCAATGATTGATGCATAGGGTATTATGTACAGTATTCCACCGATCTTGATAAGGGTGTTATCATACCTAGTGCCGGCTCTCCATAGACCCAAGATAACTCCAATGATACCGAGGATCAACAGAACTACTGCTACAAAAGATAGAATACCCGCAATTATCCCCATGATCAAGAAAAATCCTACCTGAAGTGAACCAATTGCAATTGCTGCGCCTATCACCAAGACTACAAGAGCGACAATAAAAATTATAAGTCCTATGTAGAAAAGCCTGACGAAAGATGCAGGGGTCTTAAAAGAATTATGATCAACCGTCATAAGATCCTTGAAGGAGTGCCTGTACAGAACCAAACTCACAATTCCAAGTATCACCCCAACCATAAGCACAACCAGATAACCGATAATACCACTCAACGAAGCGGTAGTACTCAACGATGTGAAAGCAAATAGGAAACTGTAGAGAAGCGATACTGAAAACAAGCTCAGAGCTACACCGATAATACCTATAATCGAGCCATTCTTCAAGGATTTTAGGGCAGTTAAGTCAACATCAGTAGGGGGAGGTGTGACAGTCTGACCATAACCTGAGCGGAATGATGGTGAAGAAAACTGTCTCACTCCACATTTCGGACATATCTCGGCCTCTTTGTCGATCTTCGCTCCACAAGTACTGCAGAACTTGGTAGGTCTGCCTTCTGGGGCATATTGATTATCCATAAAGGAATAAAAATATTATATTTAAAAAACTTCCCTTTCAAATATCGATTAAAATGTTGTTTTTGGAAAGGTAAAGTTCAATGCTCTACCGACTCCTGGGATCGTGAAACAAACATGCGGGATCACTTGCGAAGGGGTCGCCCTGATAAGTGTAAGACCTTGCCCTTGAACCGCCACATACCTGCAGAAAGCCGCAATCGCCACACTTTCCACTGATTATCTCTGAATGTCTTGAATCAAACAAATCTACATGTTCTGAGATTATGTCTTTCAGCTTCGTTGTTCTAACATTCCCTGCGAGATATGTAAGCAACCCAGAGGGATATACGTTACCCACACTGCCTATGAAAAGTGTCCCACGGAATCTGTTAAGCGCAGGCTGGGGGGAAATGATTGCGGCCCTTACTGTTTTTTTCAGGCCCAAGAGTCTGGCAGTTTCCGTTGATAGATGATCATACAGCGGTCCATTGAGGATTTCAGGACTAATAGACCTCATTGCCTTCACAACCCTAAAGACGGGTCCTTCAACAGTTCTGACATTCATCCCGTAATTGATTAAATCGCTAAGCCATGAATTAACCTGCATATACTCTGATGGACTCAGATCTGAAAGTCCAACCGCCCTGCCTGTGCGGATCAAGAAGAACACTTCCCATGTTGAGACCCCCATATCTTTTATGATCTTGAGTATAGAAGGGAGTTGATTCACATTTCCATCATAAACCGTGGTGTTAATCTGAACCTTTATTCCGGCACTGATCGACATCCGTGAAATATTCCGTACGAGTTCTATGCTGTGCTTGGGGTCTCTCAGGTTACCTGCCCCCTCGTTTGTCGGGAAGTCAAGGCTGAGCGAGATCGAATTTAGCCCTGCTTCTTTTGCAAAATTTATAAATTCCTGATCCGCAAGAATGGACGCTGCCGGGCTCAATGAGAACTTGAGTTTTTTCTCGGAGATATGGGAAATAAGTTCTCTTATCCCTGGCTTTAGCAGGAGGTTTCCTCCTGTGAGGACAATCTCCGGCACTTCACCATCAAGGGCTGCAATTTCGTCCACAGTTGACTTGAGTTCGTCTATTGTAAGTTCATCTGGGGAAGGCTCAGGCTGAGAAACTGCCCTGCAATGGAGGCATGTATATTCGCACGCCCGTGTTGTTTCCAGAAATATTAGTGAAGGCGTCCACTTCTTTTGAATCGTTAGCAATGTATATCTACCGTCAATGAGATATCGTTATTAAATAAAGAGACCTAAAGAATTCGAGGAAGAAACCTCATTTTTTGCTATTAAATGTCCTGTTCGCCTTCTCTGATAATGATTTTGGAACAAATTATCATTGTGGATCACGTTGCTAATTCCAGGCAGAGTTCAAACTTGTTAAGTACTGTGATGTATTAATTGGGAACGCTTAAGACAGGCTATTCATACAACATCACTGGGCTTGACCGCAGGATATGGATCCTCAGTTCAACTCGTTTTATAAGGGCGTTTGGCAGGGGATCAACGTTTATTTTTCTCCCTCTGGTCTTCATCCTGAGATATGATATCTCATTTATAGAGACTGGTCTCTTCCTCGGGGTTGCAACACTCCTAATGGCATTTGTACAGTATTATTCCGGCATTCTCACAGACAGGATAGGACGACGGCTCATACTTGTGTATTCCCAGATTCCTGCTGTCATTTTCTACCTAGTAATCTTCTACGCTGTAGCTGTTCCGTCATATCTGGTTGTGCTCCTCCTGGCCTGGTATGGAACCATCGTGATAAACGCTGTTCAGTATCCGGCGGTGCAGGCTGCGGTAGCAGATGTTACTTCTGTAGAGGACAGGCTCTCGGGATATACCGTAATGAGGATCATGGCCAACATGGGGATAGCAATTGGACCACTGGTAGGGGCATATCTTGCATCCATTGGCCTTCAGTACATATTCCTGATATCTGCATTTGCCACGGTTGCAGAAATCGTCATGCTCTTCTTATTGATGAATGAGACCTACAATCCAAAGGCTCATTCTGGGGAAGAGAGTGTTTCTTTCAAAAAAGCTTACAAGGCAGACAGGCTATTCCTTGTTTTCACATTAGTCGGGATTATTCTTGGTTTCTTCATGCGGCAGAGGGGGTCGTCATTTACAGTGTATACTATTGTACTGGAACACCTGCCATTCCTTTACCTAGGATATATCTGGGCACTAAACGGGTTCCTAGTGGTCCTTCTCCAGTTTCCATTCCTTAGACTGATGACAAAATTCGGCAACCCTATGTTTTGGAGGGGGATAGGCTCTGGGTTCTATGCCCTGAGTTTCATCCTGCTCGTTAACGTACCAACTCTTTCACTTCTGCTCGCGTTTATGGCAATCTCCACGGTTGGAGAAGACATGGTTTCGCCCACCACACAGAGCATCATCACTACCTTGGCTCCGGGAAGCATGAAGGGATCATATATTGGCGTTTACAACATGTACACCAGCTTAGGGGCTTTCACCGGCGCTGTATTTGGTCTCTATCTACTTTTCGTGCTTAGCAGTGTCCCGTCAATATACTGGGTGTATGTAGCCGCGGGATCCGCGATCGTTGGCCTAATGTATGTTGCCCTGAGCAACTGGTTCGCGAGGAAATTCCCAAGCTCATCACCAGGAAATACATGATTGCCGGTTCAAGCGGGGTTATAGTGTTGGCCAGTTGATATCTTTGGGTAAATCAGGTATAAAATCTCAGACATGTTGTGATCCCTCTCGGGTTTAAAATGATTCAATAAAAGGTCACAGAGTAATATAAAAATCAAAAGGGCCGTGTAAACACACGGCCATCATCGGTTTGGCTATGGCCTATTCTTTTTCCTCTGTGAGTTGTAAGTTAGCACCCCTATTACCGCTGCCGCAACAACAACGACTATGATCAGGGCAATCAGCGATGAAGTGAAGGCGCCCTGGGCTTGTCCTGAGCCGGTTGGGAACTGTAAGTTGAATTGATTCACCTGACCGCTTACGGTGACCTGCTGTGGCTGAGTGAAGAAATAGGCTCCTCCTTTGTAGACATATCCCTGTATCCAGTAAGTCCCATTGGGCATGTACATTGTCACTGGAATTGGGGCAGATACTGTTGATAAGCCGCTCACCTTGCTGGAGTCATTATAGAAGAAGCCGCTGTCGACTACAACTCCCCATGCTGTCTCTCCAATTTGTGACTGAAGCCCAGATTCTGTGAACACAACTGGATATTCGAATTCATACGTGGCGGAGAGATTCACTGTAATATTTTTTCCAGACACTGCAAGACTGCCCTTTGAAATACTAAGACTCCAGGGGATTGAGGGTGTAAGCACGTAAGTATAGTTTCCATTGGGGATCCCAGTGAACACTGCAATTCCGGAATTTGTGCAAACGGTGTAGCTGGTGGGAATAATTCCATCGACAATGGAAGTGAGGACAGCACAGTAAGATGGATAGGACATCAGCTTGTCCGCGCTCTTTGCATTGAAGGTTATAGAATAAGATTTCTGCACTTCGAGATTTATTGTCTGCGACGAGCCATTAACTGTGAAGGATCCAAACATTGGGGTAAGCGAGATACCAGAAGCATGCACGTCGAACACGTAGGTGCCATTCACATAGCCTCCGCTCGACAGTGTAGAGTTGTACGAAGTCCCAATGTATGTCCCATTGGCATATACGTCCCAGTACCAGTACCCGCCTGCGTCATTGCTTGGAGGATTTGAGATCTTGAACATGACTCCATAGGTCTTCTTGGCGGTTTCAAAAGTGGTTGAAACCGAGAACGAAGTCCCGCTGACTGTTATCTCGCCAAGACCAGGATTAGGTGTGTACATAGTTGCATCGGTGGAAAATGAATAGGTATAGGTCTGGTTAAGGAGTGCGAAGGAAACGAAGTCCGACTTGGACACCAGCGTGGTGTTTTCTAAGCAAATCCCAGTCTGAGTGTTTACTACCTTTGTCGTGAAAGTAGCATACGATGGGAGTCCATTTTCCGTGAAGTCGATTCTGTAAAGCTTATCCAGAGCAAATGATAGCGAAACTGAAAGATTCTTTCCACTTATGGTAATCTGGCCGGTCTGAGGAGATATTGACGTGCCAGTGGGGAAAGTGAGGGAATACTGGTATGTGCCATTTGCTAAACCTGTAATATCAAGTGTTGAGTTCACACTGGTGCCTGATGTCACGGATGGAGCATTAAGGTCAGATACGCAGGCACTCCAGGACCAAGATACTCCGGGTATATATGATGGAAGGTTAGAAATCGACATGTTGAGGTCATAGGTTTTTGATGATGTCGGAGAACTGATGGTCTGGTTGTAAAATGACACTTGCACCGACTGATTAGTACCGTGTATTATCAAAGTACCGGAAGAGGGGGAGGGAAGATATTCATTTTGGCCATTAGAGGAGTATCGCGGACTGATTGTAAAAGTATATGTGCAGTTAACCAAGCCGGTAAAGTTGACATAGTTCGTGGA
This sequence comes from Thermoplasmata archaeon, assembly GCA_021817735.1. GTDB lineage: Archaea > Thermoplasmatota > Thermoplasmata > Thermoplasmatales > Thermoplasmataceae > JAKAFX01. Next base: position 12,405 of record JAKAFX010000026.1, read on the forward strand.
AGACCTATGGTTTGTGTTAGAAAGACCCACTGCCCAGGTGGTTCCGTTTGGTAACCCAGATTCATGGAATGAAATATTGTACAATGAAGTGACCATCGGTTGAGAAATTCCCTGCGAAAAATTAGAATCCGAAGTCGTCGAGGTCACCATACCTATATTGACCATGAGTCCAAAAAGCGTCAAGAGTGTTGCAAGAGTTACGATGTACTGTTTATACCTATTGCGAAACATACAAGCATGGTACTTGCCTTTGTTCTTAAAGATTTAGATACAATATTAGAAGGAATGTACGTGTCCTAACTATTCTTTATGCTTCCTGATAACACTATATAGAATCCAGGCAATAAAGTTGACAGACAACATTAATAACGAAAGTTCATGTATGGTCTCGTTGACGGAATTTATTGAGAAGAAGGAGAGAGTCAACCCCTTTACTAATAACCTCGCCCGTCTCAATCTTGCTTTTTCATTCTCTGCCAGTGTGTTTTCATTTGCTTTGTTCCTGTTCCTTCAAACCTATGGAATACCCATAATTTACGGGGGGATTGGCCTATCAGCTGGTCAGTTAGTAGCCCTTATCTTGCTTTTCCCTCAGGGGCGGGCGGTTGACAAGGGGCACTCATTTACTTTGATGATCACAGGTTCCGTTCTTTATGGGACATTTCTCATCATTCTTTTTTTGACAGTATATAATACGATATTCATTTTTATATTGGTCCCAGCTACTATTGCCGGGATAATTGTTGTAGAATCAACCTTCAGGACGTCGCTTAATTCCTTTGTTTCTAAATCTGCTAATAAAAACATCTTAGGCTCCAACTTTTCGCGCATAATTGCGGCTGAAACTATAGGAAGCGCTGCATCGTTTGCGGTGCTTGCATTCGCCTCATACACATCATACTTGGCCTTTATAGTCATTGGCTCGGGGGCGGTACTCCTGGGTTTCACGGGACTTGTGTTCTTTATACTGGATTCTAGGAACAGGGAATTTATCAGAAACGAAGAGAAAAAAACACCCAGACCTGGGTTGAAACAGAGTGTGATGGCGCTAAAGAACAAATTTAGATTTGTTTCGATCATTGTTTCATCTAAAGCATTTATGAATGTTGGTTCAATCGCATTTTCATTCTTTTATGTTCCGACTGGGACGTATATGGGCATCCCACCAGTACTGACATTTTCTGCGCTTTTAGTATGTTACGTAATTGGGGCTTTGATTGGAAGATTGGGAGAACAGTATATCGATAACAACCAGAACTTTGGAAAGATGTTTGTTGCGTTTGTCATGCTTTTTGATTTAATTGTTTTTACAACAGTCTTAACTTCAATGTACATTGCATCTGACATTTTATTCCTTGCTGCAGCAATAGCTACCATTCCTTCCCCTCTTCTAATATCCGGTGCAATGGCATACGAGACAAACGTAGTAGGCAAGCAGTATAGGGGTACATTTTCTGCCATCCAGCGCACGGTAATTGGATCCTCTTCAGTATTCGTGTCCGTAGGCCTCACCGCGCTGTTCGCGATCAGACCTATCCTGATTTGGTGGGCGGTCTCAATCACTTCATCCATATCATTGATAATTGCCATGCTACTAAGAATTCGGCCAAAGCTCATAGACGATGATTCTATTTTTTAGTATTAATTATGAATGAACTTCCTTATTGTAAAAGTATAAGAGCAAATTGATATATATGAGACAGTGAGGCTTAGCGTTCCCAGCGACGTAGTAAGTTCTGTGACTGATTCATTCGCAGAAAAATACCCTTCTCTTAGCCAGGGAAAAAATTCAGATGATGTTGTTCAGGCTTTACTTGAAACGATGCGCTTTTTGGGAATAATAGTAATGGAGTTCGAAGCAGACGAATCGATCAAATATTCGTTTTCTAAGGGATTTGCACCCCTTCTTGTTTCCAGTAGTGACATGCCCACCGGAGAGCATGAATTCAGGAAAGTAGCTGAACAACTTGATCTTCTATTAAAAAAGAAGATATCACTGCTTGATTTTGAGTTACAACTTGCAGTACAGTTCCTTGATCTTGCCAGATCCAGTGAGACCCTTCAGACGCTGGACATCATAGAGAGAATGAATCCAGAGTTTAAGAATGCGAAGTTGGAATGCATGAGGGCCAGAGCAAATGGAATTGAAGAATTTCTGTCAGGCAATCTAGGAAATTCAAGGATCAACTTTGAACGTGCGCTGGAGATTGGAACTGATATCGATGATTTGGAATGTGTAGCTGCGTCGTGTCTGGGTTTGGGAAATGTTTACTCTACCATGGGTGAAATAGAGAAGGCAAATAAATATCATGAAAAGGCTTATATTTCGTATAATGAAATTGGAAACATACGTGGAATGGGCAGGGCGAAGAACAATCTTGCTTACACAAGCGTTAGGTTGGGCCTTTTCAAAGAAGCTATTAATACTTGGAAAGAGGCCATTGATCTACTTACCAAAGCCCGAGACCTAACCAACCTTCAAGTAGCCCACTTGAACATGGGCGTTCTAATGACAACATACGGATACTATCGAGATGGGATGGAGAGCGCAATGAACGCGTATCAGATAGCTATTGAAACTGGTAGCAAGAGATTTTTCCATCTATCGAGGGTCTTGATGACGACAATCGACATTTATTCCAGAAAACATCCGCCCATCAAACGTTATATAATTGAAGCATTACAATATATGAAAAGTTCAGGCAATCAGCTTAGCATACCTACTTGCTATGAGGCTCTAGCATTATACCATATATACACTGGCAACACAGCACTCATGTTTCGGGCGTTTAGGAAATCTCTTGATGGTTACAAGCGAAACGCCGACATTAATTCGCTGGTCGCTGCGGGAATCACATTCATGAGAATGGCAATAATTTATAAAATTCCAAAAAAACACATGATAGAGGCAAATCAAAATATAAAAGATAGAATTCTGGACAAGAAAGATCTAGACAGATACAGGTCGATTGTTTCCCAATTTTTCCCAGAAGCTTAGAAGCTAAAGGCCCCGTTTCCAGTCAGAAGCCTTACAACAGTCTTCGCTGGCATTTCGCCTTCATTCTCCATTTGTGTCGTTTTCAAAGGTGTCATAAAAAGAATAACTTTTAGAAGTTAATAAGGATTGTGGTTTTTATCTGCCATATATTAATTAATTTATACTAATGGTAGAATAGACTCACTCAACTTTTAGAAATATTTCCAATTGATTAGGACAAAGCTTAGCTATATTTACCTGAAAACTAACCATTTATAGGCGTCCAATATTTATGAGTTTTCCAGTATAATATTACATCTTGATTAACATTACACCTTCAATTTTTTGTTTTTCTTCCTCTACCCACACCATAAAACGTTTTTATAGTTATCAATTATGAATATTCTATGTTGAAGGCTATTCGATGGAAAATACACGTTCATACCGTTTTAAGAAAAAATGGAACATATAGAAATATAGTTAGAGATATTTTATCCATAAAATACCGAAGAGCAACTAACGATATATATAAGAACATCGGGTTTCGTGTCGCAGACTCATTGGGGCTAAAGTTTTCAACTGGTACTCCCAGCGAATCATTACTTGAAGTTTTTGCAGAGAAAATGTATGACATTCCAGATTGTATACCTGCCGAAGGACAACTAGTACTTGATGCAGGAGCGTATTATGGCGATACAAGCATATTCTGGTCCAAACTGCATAATGCAAAGGTGATAGCATTTGAACCACTTGAAGACGTCTTTAAGATCCTTTCGGAAAACATAAGCTTGAACGAGGCAGATGTTGTCGCCTACAATAAAGCCCTTGGCGATGGGGGGGGACATTTACGGGAGCAGACAAGGCACTATGCTATCTGCAGGAAGAGAAATTTCATACAAAAGTGTAAAAATTGATGACTTGGATCTTACGCAGCTTGATCTTTTGAAAATCGACGTAGAGGGATTTGAAGTCAAAGTGTTGCAAGGGGCCTTGCAGACAATTACTAAGTTAAAGCCAAAAATAATCATTGAGACTCATTCACTCAAACTCAGAGCAGCTTGTCATGAAATACTTCAGTCCCTAGGCTATGTTCTTAAAAAAGAGGGCAGAACTATTTATAACACCTCCCGGGAAATGGATCAGGTTACTAACCTTTTCTATGCTGTTCCCTGACGATATGGAATATTCAGCGATATTCATATTACGCTACATGTGTTGTGAGAGTTAGGTGGCACTGAGTTGGAGA
>JAKAFX010000027.1 GCA_021817735.1 Thermoplasmata archaeon
CGTTCCCCAAGGGACTGACGCGTTTCTCTGATCTTAATGGAGGTTGTGATCAACGCATAGGACAGCTTCATAACCCGTTATGGGCAACACCGATGCGTGATTCATGAAGGCCTTCGCTTTTATTGCATACAAGGGCACCTTTAAGTCGGCCTGATCCAGGGGACAGAAAACATTTAAGGAGTCGGTTGAAGATTATGCGGAAGTCTTTCGATTTGGATAAACTGCATTTCTCCAAGCTTTCCAGTCTCTCGAAGAAAGCCAAATGCATTGGGCCTTCCGCATGCGCTTCAATCGCGCCAGAGTTTTAACGAAATAAACCAGGCGTTAGTCCTTGACAGTGGTGGATTCTACCCTACTTTGGATAGAAGCTCTCCACCTTGATCCTTGTGCCGTCGTGGTCGTAGATAAACACGTCTGTGCTCTCGTTGAGCGTTTTCTTGTGTGTCCCGTCGCAATATGGCTTGTTTGCAGACAGGCCGCATGCGCAGAGATGTATGGTCTCATTACCCACTTTCACTGCATATGGTACGTTCCTTTCATGTAGTACTATTCTACTCATATAGTATCAGCGTAACAATACATTCCCGTATTTAACCGTGCGAGGAACGGTTTCGCTTTATCTGATCTTCTCCAGTGTAAAGGAACCCAGATCAAATGAAGTTTCGTTCATGTAAAGTTCGATCCAGTCCCTGGACCTGGCATTTCCGAGTCCTGTGACACGCAGGTAGCTCTTGTTGGCGTCAGCCTTGAATTCTATCACGCCATCCACTATGTATGATACGGACTCAGTAAGCTTCCGTTCAAAAACTCCACCTTCCATGAGGTAGAACGAGACTGCCCCCTCAACCTTCCTCTTCTGTGAGAATTGCTGTATGAACTTTACGAGGAGTTTTTCATCAAACTCTGTCGCATATGAGGTGAGTGATGAGAACAGGACCTTGTAGTAAGGATGCTTCGACCTGAAATCTGCAGCGACCGAGTCTGCAGCCTTCAAGACTGAACTTATGTTGAGGATGCTGTCAATGACTATGGCGTGTTTGGACGGAGACTGAGTCTGAATGCTTCGGGAATAGAGGTCGATAAACCTCAGCATTCCGTTGTTTTCGGCTTCCTCCACATTGGGATAGATCCTTCCTACCTGGTACTTGATTTCATTGATGTCCCTGTCGGTCGTTATGACCAGCACTGGAACCTCATCGACTAGTGCCTGGGCGACAAAATTCCACGCCAGCACATACTTTCCAGAAAAAGGTGGGCCAATCAGTATAACGCTGGTGCCAACGCGTACTCCCCCAACCAGCAATTGGTCAACCTTATCGTTTCCTGTGGAAAGTTTGGTATCCCTGTAAGAAAGGTCGGATGGAGGAGATGCAGCTGGTGGTGCAACGCCCATTGCAGCAGGCTTTTGCTGAACTGGCGGCACTGGGGCAGTACCAGGCTGTGAAATAGCTCTGAGGTTCTTGAGGCGTTCGTCCAGTTTCTGAACTGCTTCATTGAAACGCTTTGCGGTTTCCATCAGTGATTTGATCTCCTTGGAGATCTCTTCTATAGTGTCCTGACCTTCCATTGGCTTTCTCCAACCGGTCTCTGATCAACATTCGGTATTTTACTTTATGTCAGTGGCTATGGCAAAAATTGGATACAAGGATATTTTTAACCGAATCTTCCTGCTCAGTCACTCTCCAGGTTTCCATGGGAATTCACTAACCAAATCTGCTAATCCTATTCCTGAGACTTTATCCGGGCATGTGCACTCTTCTTTTCCTGATTGTTCTCTTCCCCTGCCGCAATAGGGTGAGACGGGATCAAAATAGGCGGAAGAAGCAGATCAAGTCCTGTAATAGTCAAAGCCAGTGTTAGACACTTATAGTCCTAGGCTGACAGAAGAACCAGAAATCAATATTTATGGAGAATCAATCCTTGGTTATGGGAAAGATAGGCGATAGCGTTAAGAGGGAGTTCATCGAAATCAACGGAAAGAAGATCTGGTATTATTCCCTAGTTAGCCTGGAGAAGGTATTCCCTGGAGTTTCTAAGCTTCCTGCGTCGCTTAGGATACTACTCGAGAGCATGATGAGAAACCTTGATGGCAAGAGCATAACTGAGCACGATCTGGAAGCGGTAATCAACTGGAACGCATCTTCTCCTCAGGATACTGAAATCTCTTTCAAGGTAAGTCGAGTCCTGATGCAGGACTTTACTGGGGTGCCTGCAATTGTAGATCTGGCTTCCATGAGGGATGCCGCCAAGAAGCTGGGCAAAGACCCAAAGGTCATAAACCCGGTCGTACCGGTGGATCTAGTAATAGACCACTCCGTGCAGGTTGATTATTATGGGGATGCAGAAGCCTTCAACAGGAACAGGGATCTCGAGTTCAAGAGGAACGAGGAGAGGTACCGCTTCCTCAAGTGGGCAAAGTCTTCCTTCGACAATCTTCGGGTGTATCAGCCATCAGCAGGGATCGTTCACCAGATCAACCTGGAATATATAGCCAGCGTCATAGGAACAGGCAGGGTAGGAAATGAAACCATTGCATTTCCAGACACTCTTGTCGGTACCGACTCCCATACAACCATGATCAATGGAACCGGAGTACTTGGTTGGGGAGTTGGAGGCATTGAGGCGGAAGCAGCGATGCTGGGGGAACCAATCACGATCCAGCTGCCCAAGGTAGTGGGCGTCAACCTGCATGGAAAGCTCAGGAGCGGGATTACCGCTACTGACCTGGTCCTGACCCTCACAGAAACGTTCAGGAAGCACAACGTAGTTGGGAAGTTTTTGGAGTTCTACGGGGATGGGTTATCTGCACTGAAGGTGCCGGACAGGGCAACCATCTCGAACATGTGCCCTGAATATGGCGCAACTCTTGCCCTTTTCCCCATAGACACCAGTACAATTGATTTCATCAGAGCAACAGGCAGGAAAGAGGAACAGATCCAGCTTGTGGAAAAATATGCAAAGACCCAGAGCCTCTTCGGATCAAGGCCAGGAATCTCATTCAGCGAAATTATTGACGTGGATCTTGGGAGCATTGATCCCAGTGTTTCAGGTCCAAAGCTCCCCCAGCAGCGTGTCCCCCTTTCACGGATAAGGGATAGCTTCCTTGACACACTGGAGACCTTCAGTGCTGGCAGCAAGACTGCGAAGCAGGTCTCTCTGAAGTCTGCAAAAATCAGCCTCGATGGGGACGAGGAGAGGCTTTCAGATGGAGATGTTGTGATCGCCGCTATAACGTCATGCACCAATACCAGCAACCCGCGCGTCATGGTCGGAGCGGGTCTCCTGGCCAAGAAGGCTGTGGAGCATGGACTCACAGTGAACAGAAAGGTCAAGACATCTCTGGCTCCAGGGTCGAGGGTTGTCATGGACTACCTCGACAGGTCTGGCCTGACACCATACCTGGAGAAACTCGGTTTCTACCTTGCAGGATACGGTTGTACGACTTGCATAGGCAACAGTGGCCCACTGAACGAGCCTATCCAGAAGGCAATCATGGACAGTAACCTCTCCGTTGCTGCAGTCCTGTCCGGCAACAGGAATTTTGAGGCAAGAATACACAGGGATGTCAAGGCGAACTACCTGATGTCTCCCCCGCTTGTGGTGGCATTTGCAATAGCCGGTACAGTGGCTGTGGATCTCGAGCATGAGCCCATAGGAAAGGCAAAGGATGGCAGGAATGTCTTCCTGAAGGACATCTGGCCATCAGATGAAGAGATAGATGATGCAATCAAGAAATCGGTTACCAGAGAGATGTACATCGAGAAATATTCCAGCCTCGAAAACCTAAGCCAGAAGTGGAATGAGATAGAGGTCGAGCCCAGCGAGCTTTACTCGTGGGACAAGGAAAGCACATACATTCGCAACCCGACTTACTTCGACGGGTTCATACTCAACAGGAAGAGAAAGTTCGAAAGGTTGACAGGAGCATTTCCACTGCTTGTGGTGGGCGACTCAGTGACAACTGATCACATCTCGCCTGCTGGAGCAATAGGCAAGAACAGCCCTGCAGGAAAGTATCTCATGGACCACCATGTCTCGCCTGAGGACTTTAACAGCTTCGGATCAAGGAGGGGAAACCATGAGGTGATGATCCGTGGAACCTTTGGGAACAACCGGATCAGGAACCTGATGGTGGACAAGGAGGGCCCATACACCATATCTCTGGTCGACGGGAAAGAAGGCTTCATATTCGACATCTCAGAAGGATACAAGAGAAACAAGACCCCACTGATAGTGTTTGCAGGGTCTGAATACGGGACAGGCAGCTCAAGGGACTGGGCAGCAAAGGGACCATACCTTCTTGGCATAAAGGCGGTCATAGCAAGAAGTTTCGAAAGGATCCACAGAAGCAATCTGGTCGGCATGGGAATAGTCCCGCTTGAGTTCCCAGACGGAGTGAGCTATGAGAAACTCGGGATTGACATGAAGAAGCCGGTGTCCGTCTCGTACGACGACCCTGAGGACCCGAGGAGGGCAACCTTATCGTTCACTGATGCCTCCGGGAAGGTAAAGAACCAGGAACTTAAGGTCAGGATTGACACCCCGGTAGAGCGTGAGTACTACCGCTTTGGAGGCATTCTCCAGTACGTGCTCAATGGACTGTGTTCCTGAAATAGAAAAGAACTGCAGGTTTCCGCCTAAGGGAACCTTGCAGTATTAGATGTGTCCTGACAAACAGGTGCCCATCACAGAACAGGCAGGTACCTGTTGATCTCCCAATCCGTGACATGGGATCTGAAAGCATCCCATTCGCGCGACTTGAGGATCAGGAAGTTCTCGAATGCATGCTTTCCCAGGGTTTCCAGCATTAGCTTGCTGTTCCTGAAATGATGAAGTGCTTCGCCAAGGCTCTCCGGCATTGAGGGAATTCCTGCTGCATCTTTCTCTTCCTTCGTCATCCTGAATATGTCTCTCTCCACAGGCTCAGGCGGCTCAAGTTTCCGCTTTATCCCATCCATTCCCATTGCAAGAATGGCAGTGAACTGCAGGTAAGGGTTGCCGGCTGAATCCGGGCACCTCAACTCCATCCTCTTCCTCTGGAACCTTCCTGCTGGAATCCTTACCAGTGCGCTCCTGTTCTTGTTTGCCCACGATATGTAAACCGGGGCCTCATAGCCAGGAATCAGCCTCTTGTAGGAGTTCACCCATGAAGCCAGCAATGCCGAGGCAGATTGGACGTTGGAGAGTATCCCTCCAAGGTAATGCATTCCAAGTTCGCTGATCTCGTACTTCCTTCCTTCCTCGAAGAACATGTTCTTGGACTCGTCCGTGGCCATTATACTCTGATGCACATGCATTCCAGATCCGTTCACTCCATTGATGGGCTTGGGCATGAAAGTTGCATACATTCCATGCCTCTGGGCAGAGCTCTTGATTATATTCTTCAGCATTGCTACACGATCGGCCATTGTCAGGGCATTGGCATACCTGAGATCTATCTCATGTTGCCCGTAGGCGACTTCATGATGTGCGGCCTCCGGCTGATACCCGAGGGCGTACATGCTCTTCAGTATGTCCTGTCTTATTTCCACTGATGCATCAAGGGTGGTGTCATCAAAGTATCCGCCATAATCGCTTGGCTGCACAGTGGGATTGCCTGCAGCATCCCTCTTGAACACAAAGAACTCAAATTCGGGTCCGGTGAAGAATTCCATCTTATCCTTGTGCAGCCTGTCAAGGGTCTTCTCCAGGATGTACCTTGGATCGCCCGAGAACCTCTCCCCCTCCGGGGTAAAAATGTTGCAAATAAACCTGGCAACCTTCCCGGAACCTGAATCAGAAGGCAGGATAGTGTATGTGGACAGATCTGGATGTGCCCGCATATCTGATTCCTCGATCTGCGCATAGCCCGCAACAGAACTGCCGTCAAAGACAACGCCTTCCTCAAGGGCTGAAGCGAACCTGTTCCTGGGCACGGAGACTGTCTTGACAAACCCCGCGAGGTCCGTGAACTGCAGCTGCATGAATTCCACCGAGTCCTGGTCCAGCTTCTTGAGGTACTCTTTGATCTTGTCTTCCATGTAAGGTAATTATGCAGCCACAATAAATAGGTTTATAGTTCAGTTCCAGACAAATGATGCTTCCCTAGATCAGGGATTCGAAATCGAATATTGTCTTCTTGGCAGCCCGCTCCATATATGAAGTGTATTTCCTGATAAAGTTGTCAGTAAAACTACTGACAGAGGATGGAAGGTTAATCAGATCTCCCTTCCCTGATATCACGCCCATCCGGATCATGCTCCTGACGAGGTTCAAGAGGTCGCTGCGTATCTCCTGCCTCTCATAACCTACGGAATTGTAGTATGCCATTTCGGAAGCAGCTTCCAGGACATGCTTCAGTTCCTGCTTTCCGCTAATGGAAAACCCAAGGCTAACGATTTCAAACTTGTGCAATGGATGCATGAACCCATAGTACGGGAACGGAAACATCTCAGGAAAGTACAACCCTGAGGCCATGATCCTGTCAGTCCTGCTGTTGAGGTGGTTTCCATATGCCTTACGTATGATTCCATCCACGAAAGACACCGACCAAATGACGAAGTTGTAAGAGGTACTGCTGATGCTTCTCGATAGAGCCTGCTGCCTATCCTTCTCCTCTATCACGGCGATCTTCTCCACCTGGTCAGGCTCGAAATTGAGGGGGACCGACATGAAACTGTCCATCGCTGATGGAAAATCAGCAATATCGTTGTCACCCACCACCTTGAAGCATGCGTACTGGGAAGCATGGTCCATGTGCATCTCCGCAAGCAGGGAGTATCCCGCTTCACTTTCATCCATTACCCTGCGGACACCATACCCCAGGTCGGCATAGTTGGCCTGAAGAGCAGAATAGATGCTGGAGATAAGCCTGTGGCTCATTTCGCTCTTCCGAAGGTCTTTTTTGGCTGAACCTAGATTAACTCTGCGGGCTAAGTCAGATCACCACCCACGGACTTTACCATATCATTAAAGACAACAAGATTCTCGATGTCGCAGAAAGGAGAAGGGTAGACGAACCCCTCATTCCTGCTTCCAGAGAGCATGTCAATGTAAAACAGTGGAAAGCCGGTTTTTCTTGACCTCACAGCCCTGACACCTCGAATGGAACCTCCGACATAGTCTACGCTGAAAAGCTTCCTGAGACTGTTGATCATCTTGCCTCCATCAGTTGCCTCCGCAAAATGAAGGCGCAGTATGTTGAAAGAAGAAAACGAATTTGCAGAAGCCTTGGTTTCGGGCCTTACCTGGTTAAACCTCTCATACAGTCCCAGACAAGAGGAAAACAGGCGTGACAGGATAAGGTGTATCGTATCCACCCTGGCAGGCCCAAGGGTCCTGCAGAAAATGTTAAAGTCTGACCTAACAGAAAGGCTGCCGGCAGCGTCGCTGAAATCAAGGATGTATGGCCTGAACCCCTTATTTATGGCTTCCAGCATCTCACTGTAGAGTGCCCATGTATCTCCGGGCTTCTCGGGCTTCACTGTCATCTTGCCTCTTCCAAATGCGGAGAAGCCTGCGAACTTCATCCCGGCTTCAGAGAGGATGTTTACCAGTTCAAGAAAATTCTCCAGCGGTATCCTCAGGAACTTGAGCTGCCCGGAGAAGTCAAGCTTGAACTTCTCGTACTCCCCATGGGTGAAATTACTCACAATCATCCTGTAGTTCTTCTCAAAGGGGATGGACCTCAATGAAAGATAGGCCGGTTCAGAGATCCTTGGTACGATGAAGGAAGTTTCAGACCTTGACACTATGAGCCTGAATGAGCGTCCGCGAGCAGGGACGGTCAGAGACTGTAGAAATAATTCCCTGAACTCGGTTACGTCCACTGCTGCAAATATGCGTAATGAATAAAAAATTAACTCTAGTGATGTGGCATTGCCCTTTTGATCGTGATGGGGATAACCCCGCTTTCGAATTCCAGCATGGCAATCTCGACTGGATCTGACATATTCTTGGGGACATCTATGATCACAGGTGCACCCATGGAAATCTGAAGAGCCCTGGAACCGACAATACGAGCTTTCTCAAATTTTGTATAATCCATGGATACCAGCAAAGTAGAAGGATAATGAAATCTTGTATATATTGATTGCCTAATATTCGGTCTTCCTATCAAGGTGTGCAAAAGGAAGAGTCACGCATCAGTTGATATAGCTTGTTGAGTCTGAATCGAACCGACTGACAATCTTGAACCCGGAGCTTCCTATTCCCCTGACTTCCAGAAGCTCGGGGTATATGGTCCATGGTGTAACAGAGCTGATGACGCTTGCTGGATGATCAGGACCAAAGTATTCCCTGGCCACTATTGCGGTCATCTCTCTAGCCTCTGCCTCATCTATGAAACCGACAGAATGCAGGTATTCGTGCGTAAGTATGGAATATATGAAGGAATTGAATTCAGTCCTGGTTTTGGCCAGGGAAACCATCGCCCGAATCAGGGCTTCATTCATCACGATGTAGTTGCCTCCAACTTCCCAGAAAGCGCCCAGAGTTGCCGGGAGGTCTGCAAGGGCAAGCCCAAGTCCAGCCCTTTCCTTGTGGACAACCTGTTTTACTGATTTCTTGACAACGGCGAATATGGAATCATAATCCATGTCACCATCAAGATCATCCTGCTGAGAGTTTCCTATGCTCGCAGGAAGCTGGACCTTATGCGCAGGTGAATGAAATCTTGGGCTCTTCCCGTCTACTGATCCGGTGTTTCCCAATAGGAGGATTTGCGAACCGAAAGTCATGGCACTCACAGAGACGATGCCGGTATTTATTCGTTGGCAACCCAGGCACGCAAACTGATATTTCTGCAATTTACCTATATGCCATGAACCAGGTTCCATTTTCCTGAATCTGATAGCCATTCATTCCTGCGTGAGATAGAATTGCTTTCTTGTTCCTGCCTAGGTGCTCTGGAGAGTGTGGATTATGGAATCCTGACGAGCCGGTGTCCCAGTCACACACTATGACCCTTCCCGAGGTGACGCGCTCCATCTCGAGAAGCCCCTTCAATGGATCCTGGAGGTGGTGCAGTGAGCAGACTGCAAGGGAAGTATCAAAGGTTCTACTCCTGAATGGCAGGTCTTCCGCGTCCGCCCTCACCAGCCTGAGCCTACCACTGCTGACATCGTCGGCATACTCCTTCTCCGCCTTGTCAAAGACCCACGCCTCCGGGTCAACTGTAACAACCTCATATTCGGGATGTTTCAGTAGCCTTGACATCACCGTGCCGAATCCGGTACCAACGTCCAGCATCATCCTTCCAACAACTAGGGGTTCTACAGCGTTCACGATTTCCTCCAGTTTGCTGCCCTCGTTCACTTAAACCATCCTCCAATCACAGGCATCGCTGATATAGGTTATGGTTGCTGTGATCATCCGCCACGAGACTCATTGCCTGGCTTCTGATGCATCTTTCTTCTTATTGAATGATTCGGGGCCAGAGAAAGAGGCGCCAAGCATTGTTCCGAAGAAACCAATGAGGAATGCCAGGACCAATGTCAGCAGGAGTGGAACAGCATAACCGCCTGGCAACCCAATGAGTCCCCCGAGGATGCTCCCTTCGCCTAGTCGGTAGGAAGGCTGGAAGTAGAGGAGCTCTATGAGGAGACCAACGACAAATGAAAGTCCCCCAAGCAGTTCCCGTACCTTACCCCTGAGGATTAAATATCCGGCAACGACTGATGGTATGATCTCCAGGTACCATAACCCTGCAAAGGAAAATGCAAAGGATGTACCTATGAGCACCAGCAGGGTGAGCACACAAAGCACCTTGCCATTCATGGCTGGACACCTCCCCGGTAGAGATAGAAGAATGCACTGGGTGCCGACTGTGGGATCAGGACATAGTAAACTCCGTTATTCCAGTCCACGAAGGTATTGGAGTAGTAGTAACTGAGGGAGTTTTCGGAAATTCCACCGGGGTAGATCCCGACTCCAAGGACTGGGTTCGACATATTGACTACCTGCCTCCAGGAGGGACCGAAGTCAGAAAGCAGTCCATAAGCGGCATTTATTGTATTTGAATCGCCCGGTGCAGGGAGGTACTGCGTATTGAACATGTTGATCCCGGCGAAACTGGATAGGTATCTCTTATGGATGTTCCCCCAGTCCCAGGATGCTGAGAATTGCCCGTATTCAGAAACCAGTTTCTTCATGGTCTGGTTGAAGGCCAGGGTAGCGACAGTGGTAAAGTTCCGTACCTGCCCGGTAATTGGGTCGTTGAACCAGGAGGAATTGGGATCGTTCATCGTCCAGTTCACCAGGTCTTCTATGAGCGGGCCATGATATGTGGAATCAGGGCCAACGAAGAAGGATGTCTGGTTAAGGCCTTCCGATGCGTTGATCCCATACTTCTGCATGTATGGCATGAACGTGTCGTTCACCATGTTCTGGAGCCAGAAATCATAGATGGTAGCAGCAGAAGAATCAATGGTCATATTCCCGTTCCATGCTGAGAGCACATTGTATTCTTCAGGGTATGTTCGGTTATAATAATGGGCAGTCCAAAGTGCATGGATCAGCGGTTTCAGCATGATGTTGGTAGTGTAATCATGGACAGTGAGCTGAACAGCTTCCATGGCGGTGACATTCATTGATCTGCTGGCGTTAAGAAGTGCGTGGATCTCGTCTGCCCTGTAGCCCGACTCATAGTCCCATCCTATGTAGTACGGGTAATTGCTGGACACAGTAATCTGATTCGCGGAGAAGACGAACCCCCGGGCAGGGTCATACAGGAATGGCAATTTCTGGAAGGGTATGAACCCGACCCAGTTGTACTGCCCGGTGCCAGGAAGTATCCCTCTTGGATTCCCCTTTTCAATGACGGGATAGTTACCCCACGGGAAGATTCCTATGTTTCCGCCGCTGTCCGCAGCCGCAAAATTCTGTATGGCCACCCGGAAGTATTTTGAGAGGTTATCACGGAACTGGATTACCGAGGAGGCGCTGTCTATATGAAGAAAGAAACTGAGCTCGTATGTCGGTGAAAAACCCGTCCAGTCCATCGCAATTGGGCTGGAGTAGTTGTCTATCACCACGCCGTTGTTTGCAATCCTGATCGTCAGAGGGACGCTGTGGGCTCCGGAAACTGGTATGCTCTCATTGAGCACCCTGAAATGGACCATGCTCCCGTTGCTCAGGTATTCATACGGGTTTGACGGGCTCACTGACTCTGCATAGAAGTAGGTCTCCTGCACCTGTGCATTGGTAGCTCCCCATGATAACTTTGCATTGTGGCCCAATACTATCCCCGGGAAGCTTGGGAAGGTGACCCCGACTGCATTCTCGCCAGGGGAGACCAGCTGGAATCCTATCCATATCGACGGAGCGGAAGTGGTCAGGTGGGGATCATTTGCAAGTAGCGCTGAGGTGTTATACGTCCTGATACCATTGACGGCCCAGTCGTTGCTGAAGTCTCTGGAACTCGGGAAGTTGGCGAATGAAGCTATGTACTGCCCAAGAGCCCCAGGGTTCTGAACCTGGGCGGATACCAGCGTAGATGGGGAAGGTGCAGGTGCTGAGAGGGTGTAGTTGAAGGAGGGAGTATAAAGTGACAGGTTGGAGATGTCTCCCGTTTCGTTATAGACGTAGGAATTCAGTGAGTAAGGCACTATGGGGTTCTGCACTCCTGCCGGGTATGCCGGATAAAGGGCTTTCACCACATTCTCAGGCATCTTCTGCAGTGCATAATTGAAATCTATCGGATCCATCCCTCCTGCGCTATTCTGCCACAGGAAAAGCTGCTGGACAGCAAAAATGTCAGTCATGTTGAAGGGCTGGGGCTGGTAGTTTAGCACTTTGAATAATATTGGCAGGTTCGCAGGTGTTACCGTGGCGATGTAGTCGTTAATCCCTGCAACGAACGCCTTCACTGCCTGGTATGTATAGCCTGTCTTAGAAAGACCGGCCAGTTCCTGGGATGCAATCTGGCAATCCTGGAGCTCCCTGTAAAAGGTATCCGATTGAAGCCCCCCCTTGCCGATAATCGAAGATAGCGTGCCAGTGGCAGTCTTTTCCAGGAGAACCATTTCTTCCAGCCTGTATTGGGCCTCAAGGTATCCCTGTTCATAGTACATGCCCCACGTATTGTTGGACGCTATGCCTATAAAGCCGTCGGCCTGCTTATAAACCTGTACCAGAGCGGTAGAGTTGTCATAGGAAATAGAAACGTTGGTGGCTCCTGGCACATATGGAAACGGTTCAGGGGCCCAAATCCCCTGAGACGGGTTAAGAAGCTTTTCAAGAGGTGGCAGTGGCCCCAGGGGCATGCTGATAAGCACAAACACTACTGCGAGTACAATGATAGAGGTAACTAACCCCTTTCTGGAACTGATAACTTTCACGACGATTCCATGGTTATTCAGTATTTATTGATTCCAGTCACCGGGAAATTGAATGAATCACTGATGGCATCTATGTTCACTGCCGGATCTCTTCGGTATTTTCACTTCGATAGTTTGTATTCAAGGTCGCAATTTTGTTTGTCAAGATAGTAGTGATCATGCATCATTCTCTCTCCAATTTAATGTATCATTGGTATGAGTTATTTCCCCTGCATTGGCATATGAAGATAATCTTCAAGTCAGAGTGGTTCGGTGAAGATGGGCGACAACCCAGAACACAATGGTAGTTCTCCCTGACTCCAATGGATTTGTCTCCAGGGCGCGTAAGTTTGAGTCTTTCTCTCTTGCAGTTCTTGATATTTAACGATTGGCATCGGTATTTCAGGAGGGCAGTCTGTTTGATTAGGCGATAATATCATCTTACATTCAGACTATTTTCATCAAGGGGAATCAGGATATCTCCCCATGCGGAGGAAAATACAAACGTAGTTATTGTGTTGATAATGTGAATTTGGAAATCACATTCAATTATGCTTGAAGTGCAAAAAATATTTATTAAGCACTAGAATGAAGGTTTACTTTTGCGATGAATGGTGAGTATGACCGAGCTTCTTCAGGAATTTGAACAAAAGCGTGAGACAATCAGGCAAGTTGTAGAGGAACATGTAAGAAAGAGAGACAAAGCTGCTGAAGAGGCTGTTTACAATGCACAGCAGAGAGATATCTTAAACGCAAAGGTCAAGGAGATGAGGGAGCAGGTAAAGCAACTCATCGCCGAGAAAAGTGCGCTTATAGAGCAGGTTCAGAAGCTTAGGCCAGAAAAGGAGAAACTCTACGGTGAACTGACCGAGATCAGGAAGGAGTACAGGAAGGTCAGGGAGAACACAGGAGTCGAAGGGATCGATCCCAGGGACATCAGGAAAAAGGAGCGTGACCTGCAGCACCTGATCAAGAGGCAGGAGACCACTGCTCTTGAGAAGAACGAAGAGATGAAGGTGGTCTCTGAAATAAGGAAGCTCACCAATGAGATCAAGAAAATGAAATCGCATTTTGAAACAGAGCTGGAAAGAAACGACCAGGTAAAGCATATTAATTCTGAGATTGCAGAGAAGAGGAAAGTTGCAGAAGCAATGAAGAAAGACATAGAGCAGATATCAAACAGGATCTCAGAAATCAGCGATCAGATCAATACCATGCTTCAGGAGCTGGACGAGACCAGAAGAAAATCTGATGAATTCCATGAAACATTCATAAAGTACAACCAGGAATCAGAGAAGGAGCACCAGTCCTTCATCCAGGCAAAGACTGATCTCAGGGACCTGGAGAAGGTCATCTATGGGATGAAGTCAAAGGAAAGGACATCCCGTAAGAAAGAAAAGGAAGGCGAGCTTCAGAAGAAGGCAAGCACGCTGTTCGAGAGGTTCAAGAGCGGTGAGCAACTGACTACTGAAGATCTCCTGATCCTGCAGAAAGCCGGATTCCTCTGAGGATGCGCCTCTTTGGGCTTGGCTTACTGCTTTTCATTTTTGGGATAGTCTCCTCGATAATACTGGTTACCCTGGGAATGGGTAAATTCTACCTTTTTGTGATCATTCCGGTCTTCTATTTCACTGGGGTATATTCACTGGTGCCTATCCTGTTCCTGATCACTGGGATACTGCTGATGTTTTTCCAGTTGCCCGGCGAGTCAGGCTCCCACAGTCACTGGAAAGGAGATCACCAAAATGATAATGAGACACATCCCGGTGAGATAGCCGGGAAGAAGAAATTTGGCGGGGTGATCATGATTGGCCCAATACCACTAATCTTTGGCAATGATCAGAAATTGGTCTACATTGCAATTGGGGCGATCATCCTGTTGATCCTAATTCTCTTCCTCTATTACCTCTGAGGAAAGCGAAACGTCGTACACCCTTGAGTTGTCGTGCAGGTTCAGCCTTGGCGAAAGTACGCTATGGCTGATCTCGCAGTTGTTGCCTATCACCGTGCCCTTCATTATCACTGACTGGGTGATCTTGGTGCCATCCATTATTCTCACGGAATCCATGATCATAGAATCTACTATCTCAACTCCCGAACCTATGTATACATCATCATAAATTGCGCTGTCACTGACTGTGGAGCCCTGCCCGATTGACACTTCACTGCCGATATATGTCGATCCAGCGATTCTGCAGTTCTCAAGCTTCTTCTGCGGGGTATTCAGGATAACCTCTCCCTTCACGTTGCTAGAGTCGGTCTTTTTCCCGTATTTCTTGGTCATCACCTTGTTTGCCATGATCATGTCCATTGGCCTGCCTGCATCAAGCCATGTGCCTGTGGCCTCGAAGCCATGAATGTCGAAGCCGTTCATGATCAACTTGGGAAACAGGTCCCTGGCAAAATCGTATGGCACTCCTGCCGGAATATGATCAAGCACCTCGGGCTCTGCAACATATATTCCAGCATTCACCAGGTTGGATATTGCCTCACTGCGAGGCGGCTTCTCAATAAATTTCCTGATGATCCCGTCCTTCAGGTCAACCACTCCCAGCTGGCTTGGGTCTTCAACTGTAGTCAATGCAATGGTAAGCTTGGCCTTCTTCTTCCTGTGAAAATCCAGCAGTTCCTTTATGTCAAAATCCGCAAGAACGTCACCGCTTCCAACTACAAAAGTGTCATCGAGGAACTTGGAAGCCATTTTCACGCTGCCCGCCGTTCCTGCCGGTTCTCTCTCCACAGAGAACAGTATGTTCTGATCGGCATTCTTGAATTCAAGGACACCTTCAATCAGGGATTCAAATTTGTATCCTGTGGTGATTATTACGTTCCTCACCCCAGCCTTGAAGAATGAGTCAAGAGTGTAGCCAATGCAAGGGCGCCCTGCAATCGGGACCAGCGGTTTGGGGATCGAATATGTGATGGGTCTCAGCCTTGTCCCCTTGCCTCCGGCCATCACGACTCCCTTAACGGTCATTGAGGGCTATCGAAGCCGTTTTTATTAATATTGGCGCCGCTTGTCAAGCCAATTCCGGCAGTGTGAGAACTGCGGCCAGGCAGTAACTACTTCTCCCTTTTCCTGAATCCCGGAATGTCTTTTGGTTCCCAGGATCCATCCAGGTGCCGGATGTATCCGGAATTATAATTTGCAAAGGGCTCCTGGGTACCGTTTAGTGCCTCTGATGGAAGCATCATTTCCCAGCCCTCACCAGTGAGTACCAGTTCGCCGTGGTCCTGATAATGCATCAGATCCTTGGAGTTCTTTCCTGAGTCAGGCCAGATCTCGATGTCTAGTATTGTCATTGGCTCGTTCTTATCAGCGAGTAGCTGTGTCGGCAGATCAGGTCCAGTGGGTTTGGAGATCAGGTCCCCCTGCTTAATCTCAACACGATGATCCGCAATTCTTGCAGAGCCTTTACCATTGAGCACCAGGTATAGTTCCTCGACTGCACTGTGGCTATGAAACCGTGCAAACGTCTTATTCGGCGGAATTCGGTATATGCGAATGTTACTCCTCGTGGAACCCAGCAGTGGGGAGAGGAGCAGATGAAAACGATCGGATGACTTCGCAGCGGATGCATTCAGGGCAAGGCTCTTTCCAGGCACCTCGCCGACGTTCAGCACCGGGGCAATCCACAGGTTTTCTGACCTCTTTCCCAGATCAAACCCTTGACTCGATTTCCTGACGGAATAGACTTCATTTGACCAGAATGAGCAGGTACGGAGAATAAACTCAAGTCCCGGCTCGGCAAGGTCAGGGGTGATAATGTAAACAGGATTGGAGAGACCCGGTTTCAAAAATCCCAGTCTAGTGGACAACTCTCCCCAGAGCCATCTCTTAAGTGATTCCAACTCAAAGTTGGGCGCCCCGGTGATGTCTCCCATGGAATCGGGAAGGAAAAGTTTCCACGCCACATCCGCCCTTATGGCACCTGCCGGCCTCACGTCCTTAGGAGGGTCTATCAGTAAGTTGATTTCCATACAAATCTAGATATCCCTATTAATTAACGCTTTTGCATCTCTTGAGTTCCCCCATTGAAAACCATTTACAAGCAGGTTTCCTCATCCGAATCCGCTCCTGCCTTTTCCCATAGGGGTAATTCCGGCCGTTGTCGAGAGTCCCGCGGCATCATGAAGGATCAAAATAGTCGCGATCTACATTTTCGATTGGATTGAATAAGCCGGTTGCATATACAGGAATTCCTGGACTTTGATTATTCTTCGAAAACTGGCCCAGTCTGCACATGTCACAGCCTGGAAAAGCTGCAGTT
>JAKAFX010000028.1 GCA_021817735.1 Thermoplasmata archaeon
CAAGACAGCTTGAAATCATGAGACTCAGGCAAACCGGGATGTCGACAGAGAGTATTGCAACCGCCATAGGCACAACACGCCAGAATGTAACAATTCTTGAAAAAAGAGCCCACAGAAATATTGACCGTGCCATTATGACCATAAAGGTAACAAAGGAGCTTAACGTCTCGACGGTCTTTGAATTACCTGAGCGTATCCACATACTTGACGCCGTCAGGGAAGTTCTGAAGGTTGCAGACAGATCCGGTATAAGGCTCAGGGACAACCTGATCGTAATTATGACGCGATTGAAGACATCCGTGGACAAGGATATGAAGGGGGGGATTGTGCAAAGGGCCATTACCGTAATGCTCTTCCAGGACGGGACGGTCAAATTCTTTTGATCCGTGAAGCGAACTGGACTAATGCCTGGCGAAAGAGCATCCAACCGGCCATTGACTATGGATCAAGCGAGGTATATCACCGTCTTCGTAAAACCTCTGGGACCCAGGGATAGCAGGGCAAATACAGGAAAATGTTGCTAGACTGCCCGCCTCGCTTGCGATCAAGAGGAACGTTTACATTTTCGCTGAGGGCTCTGTCATTAGCCGTCAAGTATACCAGCAAGGTTTTCCCCCACAGTCACGTAAGTGCGGAGTTTCTTAGTGGAGTTCTGCATAAACTAACGGGATATTATGCAATTGGAGGCAACCAGCATCTTCAAGACCTATGAGAAAAGAGTTCCAGCTCTTGTGGACATTTCATTTCACCTCGACCAGAAAGGGATATTCTCTCTTATTGGTGAGAACGGCGCAGGAAAGACAACCCTTGTGCGAATTCTTTGCACACAGCTTCTTCCAACGTCCGGCTCTGCCATGATAGATGGCCTGGATGTTGTTTTGGATGCAAAACAGATCAGGGAGAGAATAGCGGCAGTTCCACAGGAAGCAAGAGCAGTGCCATGGATGACCCCAGTTCAGACAATCACGGCATATCTCATGTACAGGGGTTATACGCACGCGGACGCTGTCCAGAGGGCTATTGATACTATTCGGAAACTCGGAATGGAGAAGATAGAGAACCAGAAAAACAGGAAGCTGTCTGGGGGTCAGAAGAGGAAGGTACTTGTAGCGACCGTTCTGGCATCTGAAGCAGACATAATATTTCTTGATGAGCCGTCTACAGGTCTTGACTATATTTCCAGGAAGGAGCTGTGGGGCCTTTTCACTTCAATGAAATCGGAACGATCCATCATCCTTACTACGCATTATCTTGAGGAGGCAGAGGAACTTGCAACAAGCATAGCCATTCTCAACAAAGGAAAGCTTGTTGGATTCGGCTCAATGGAGGACCTCAGGAAGTTGTCCAAGTACCCATACAGCATCAAAGTTTCGTCCCCGAACTTTGAGTTTGACGAGGATACAGGCGAAGCTATTCATCTGCCTGACGGTGTCACCCAGATTTTCACTTACGAGAGCAATGTGCACAAGCTTGTCAACAATCTTATCTCCAGAGGCCTGAGATTCAGCGTTCAGGAAATCTCACTGAATACAATATTCGAGAACATCATATATGGGGGCTCAAATAGATGATCAGGCATCAGGGTAGCCAGATCTACGCTTCCATACTGGTGAATGCCCTCTATGCGATGGTGAACTACCCGATAATGCTCGTAAACACGCTTCTTGCGCCTCTTTCCATACTTGCAGTAGTTACGTTTGCCACTCATGGTACATTGCTGCCTGTAGCGGCAGAAGGTGCATTGATAATGAGCATGGTTGGAAGCGGAACTGCAATGCAGGGAGATTTGTCTCATCTAAAGAATGATATGAGAATGCAGGACATGGTGGTCAGCTCGCCCACAGGGCCAGGAATCTATATCACTGGCATGGCGCTGTCTCAGATCGTATATTCGTTTCCCACTCTGGTTCTGCTTGTAATATTCAATATCCTCTTTGTTCACCTGACTGCTATTGGGGCACTGATCGTTTTCACAGACATGGCTACTATATTCACATTTGCTGTTTCACTCGGCTTCTTTCTATCTACCCTGTCAACGGACATAGTACAGAGCTGGGCTTTTTCCGGGATACTCTCCCCGATACTTACAACGATACCTCCGGTATACTACCCAATCAGCTATATCCCTATGCCGTACAGGTATCTAGCATACATATCTCCGACCACTTACGCTGCCCAGATTGCGCAGAACCAGGCAGGGTTCACAACCCTGACCTTAGTGCAGACCGCTGCCTACTGGTCAATTCTTTTGCTGATAACCGTGGTATTCGGGTATATAGCAATAAGGAGATCCAGGTGGAGAGATATTTAATAGCGACGGGAGGGACCCATGATAGTCAAAAAATCACTTAATAAGCCCGTATAGGTAACAACTCCCGATGTCTGAGATCGCAACATCTGCACGGTGGATTATGAACAGTCAGCCTTGTCTTACGGTTTAATTGCCGGGATAATGGACTTTTGCATGACGCCAGATCTCCGTTTTCCACAGTGCAGATTTATCCCGTCCTTTCCGGATTATTTCACATCAGACGTGCAATACATGCACTTGATGGCTTTAATCGGGATTTTTGAGAGGCAATATGGGCAATCCTTAGTAGTGGGTGGAGCGGGAGCCGGTTTTTTTCTGTTCCTTGCCTTCTCAAGCGGTTTTACTACCAGGAAGAACAGTGTTATTGCAATCGCCAGGAAGCCAATTAGGGAGTTCACAAAGGCTCCGAACAAAAAGGTGCTACCGTTCAACGTGTAAGAGTATGCATCGAAGTTTACGTGCCCAGGCACCCCTATCAGCGGCGTGATGATATCTGTAACCAGGGCAGTCACCACTGCAAAGAATGCGGAACCCATTACAAAGGCAACCGCGAGATCAATCACGTTTCCTCTCATTATGAAGTTCTTAAGGTCTTGCGTCAATGACATAGATGGAAATCTTCAATTTGAATATAAAATGGTAATCTTAGGATGCTACAACCACTTCCTATCCCTGTTAACCTACTCTGGGGGTGGAAATCACCAAGTCTAGAATTATAAATAAATGAAGAGGTATCACGATATGTTTCTTGATATTCTGGTAAGACAAATGACTGGCAATTGATTGCATGCAGCAAAATCACAACATCGCTATATTTAAATATAAATTAGTGAATCAGAAAAGGTGAGTACCGCAATCAGGAGTACTCTTCCTCAGCCTTCATGGGAACAGATTCTGAACCGTGGTATCCCAATGCTAATCATGCCATTGGTGGCTCTTGTTATCATAATCCTGTATGGCAGCTTCTATCTCCTTGAGTATTTCCACGTGCTGGTTGGATCGGCATGGACTAGCATGGATCTTGTGATGGGGGTATTCTTCTCATTCATAATGTCAGGGCTAAAACCGGAGCAGAAATCAGAAGTTGCTGTGAGGCTAACTCCAACCATGCTTTTTTTCATGCCTTCGATTGCAACATCCACGGTTACCGCTGGTATATATCTTGCGCTAGCTCTTCATTTTTCATTCTACAACCCGTATTTTATTGCGGTTGCGGTGATTGTGCTGATACTTGTGGTTCAGGGGTTTGGCATTTTCCTTCCCAACGAAGTAAGGGTCTATCTTGAGATTGTGAGGGGTTCAGGTGATATTGGGAAGATTGTCCGACTCACTATGCTGAACCTTCGCCTTTCACTGGTGCAGCTCATACTGCAAATAGTCTTGATATTCTTCATGGCGTTCTTTGCAATGGGAGGTACAGCATGAGCCTATTCGGGAGTAGTAACGGGCTAAGGAATGCTTCCATGACTGCTGTCGCAATTCCTCTGATATCTGTCATGGCTGCGGTTGGTTATGGAAACCTGCTGTTCCTGGATTACGTCCATGTTCTGCTTGGAGCAGTGTGGATCGGTGTCGATGTTTTCTTCGGCATAATTTTCAGGTTCGTGTTCAGGGGGGTATCCAGTTCAACAAGAGAGGCAGTTGCAAGGAGAATGCTCCCAGCCACTCTGTTTTTCCTGCCTGCAGCTTCTATCCTTACTCCTCTGGCTGGATACGCACTTGCGTTGCAGGAGGGGGTGTGGGATACTGGTTCGGGTGTAATCCTTGCCATGATTGGAATTGGTTCGGCACTGGTGATATCTGGCTTCCTCACAATATTCCTTCAGTCCTTGCGTATCGCACTGAGCCCAACGGGCACAACGGACGACCAGAAGCTGCTCAGGCGGTTCTCTATCATTTGTAATGGTGCTCTTCTGCAACTTGCGCTTCAGGTGTGCATAGTGTCTTTGATGGCCGAGCTCGTAGTCTACGGTTAGCATTCTCTTTCAAGAGCGAGAAATATTCTGATTATCAATGGCCATTAAAACGCTAGATGAACAGCTTTGGTATTTCCCTCGATACGTTTACCACCAGTACTTTTGGAGTATTCCCTTCCCTTAGCCAGGTCATGTTCGAGAGAGCACTATCAGCAACCTGACATTCAATGCCAAACGAACCAACCATCTTGGCAACGTCTATTTCTGGTTTAAAGAAGTCGGTATCTTTCAACTCCTGATAATAACTCGAAGAGTAGCTGCGGAGTATCATATATCCCCCGTTGTTGAGTATAATCACCTTTACTGGCAGGTTGTAGTGCTTTATTGTCCAAAGGGTCTGTGGGGTGTACATGAACGAACCATCCCCAAGCACGCAGAGTACCTTCATAGTTGCCGTGGCCATA
Source organism: Thermoplasmata archaeon (assembly GCA_021817735.1). Lineage (GTDB taxonomy): Archaea > Thermoplasmatota > Thermoplasmata > Thermoplasmatales > Thermoplasmataceae > JAKAFX01. The sequence goes on from JAKAFX010000028.1 coordinate 4,692, forward strand.
CCTGCAGCTGCCGGCAGGGCCCAGCCTAGTTGGCCAGTCCTGGAGGTGAAGTACGACATCGGCCTGTAACCGACCGCAGCTCTCAGGGTCTGCGAAGCAGAGACTGATTCATCCACAATTACATGATCGCTGAAGGCTGATTTGATCATGGTCAGGGGAAACAGTGGCTCCATCCTCTTCCTTGCATTGGCAATCCGTGACTGCATCGAATAATCTGGCCTGCGAACATAGGATGCCCTTCGCTTAACACGTGATACGGCCTTCTGCAGGAAATTTCGCGGGTTCATCTGGTAGTAATCCCCATTCTTGCCGGAAAGGTCGAGACCAACACTCATGACCTTCTTCCCTGAAAGAAGTGGGGATGGAGTATAAGGATAAAGGGTAAGGTCGCCACCAACAATCAGGATTAGATCGTATGGCTGAAGCATGACGTTTATGAGGGTCGCGGCAGGGGGAAGATCTCCAGCGTACTGGGCGCTATCAGATGGAAATGGCGATCTTGAAGCGAGTGGTTCTGCAAACGCGGGACACCCCGTCTTTTCTGCAAATGTCCTTGCTTCTTCCATAGCATGGAATAGATCGATCTCATAACCAAAAACAATGGCTGGACTACTCGCTTCATTGAAGACATCCATTATTTCGAAAACTGCCTCGTCATCACACAGGGAATTGTTGACTGGAGGCTGACTAACACCTCCATTCTGCCCGTCCAGATCAAGAATATTGTCCGGGAAGCTAAGAAAAACCAGTCCAAACGGCGGGGTCATGGCTATTCTATACGCCCTCCTCATCGCTCGTTCTATATCGTCTACTCCCTTGATCTCATACCTGTACTTAACCAGCCCTGACACTGTGCCAGTAAGATCTCCAGAGAGTAAGGGATCCTGGAAGATGTGCCTGTAGTCCTGCTGACCGGATGTAACTATAACTGGGGACCTGTTTGCTTGTGCAGTATGGAGGAATGCCATCGAATTTCCGATTCCTGGCATTGTGTGCAGGTTGCAGGCAGCAGGCAGTCCTGTAATTTGCGCCCTGCCATCGGCCAATCCAAGGGCTATGGAATCATGCAGCGCAAGCACATAGTTCTTGACGCTGCGGAGCATTGGTATCTCTGTGGTACCTGGATTGCCAAAGAGAGGGGCAAGGCCAAGTGAGTCAAGTGACTGCGCAAAAATATGGCTTCCCTTCACCCGATCACCAGGTTGATGGGGCTAACACCCTGGACGTACCGGAGCACATTGGAAATTGTCTCCTGCAAAAACCTCTGCTGGCTCTCCACGGTTACCCCTGCAATATGAGGGCTCAGAATAACTCCATCCAGCTTGAATAATTCCGAGGTGAAGTCGGGTGGCTCCTTGCTGTAGACATCTATGCCAGCCCTGACACCTTTATTCTTGACAGCCTGGATCAGGGCGTTCTCGTCAACGACCTCTCCCCTGGCAGTATTAATCAGGATTGCCCCATCCTTGAGCTTTGCGATCCTTTCCTTTCCAAGCATGTTTCTGGTCTCTTCAGTGAGGGGCACGTGTATGGAGATGATGTCTGATGCAGCGATGAGATCATCAAGCCCCAAATACGTCACACCAAGAACAGACTCTTCAGCGGGTTCCAGTCTCCTGGGATCATAATAGACGATTCCTGGTTCGAACGGAAGGAGCCTTTCTGCGAGCCTTCGTCCAATTGCACCCATCCCGATAATTCCAAAAGTCTTTCCCTTGAGTTCCCTGGATGCTGTCAGCATGGGCCAATTGCCATTTCTCAATTCCTGGTCAAGAAACTTGAAATCCTTAAGGAAATAAAGCACCATGCCTATTACATGTTCCGCAACACTCTCCTTGTTGGATGACGGTGCATTGGAAAGTAATATGCCCCTGCTCCTTACAGCATCCAGATCTACATTGTCGTAGCCGGTGCTTGCTACCTGGATGAACTTCAGGGATGGTAGCCTTTCCAGCAATTCAGAATCTACCCGGGTAAATGTTGTTACTATAAGGACTGCGCAATCATCTTTCGGGAAATCAGTATCGGTACGGATCTCCACTCCTGGGAGGATAGACTGGACATTTTCCCTGATCATCTCAATTGGCAGGAACGGTGGAAGAACGGCAAGAATTCTCATGCAATTACAACACCGTAGTTTATTAGTAATTTTCCACGAAGCAAAGAGTTGGAGCATTACCTGGGTACAATCCGTAAACCAGGTGGGAATTTGATCGTAAGGTATGATGCAGGCATTCTCTTAAATAGAATCGAGGAAGGTTCAATGAATTGAATTCAATGGGTTTTAGCCTTTGTTGATTAACTCGGAACACCGGGGCAATCGTGACCCAAAGTTTATCTTACATGGACGAGTGAAATACGGTTGAAAGCCAATGAGCTGTCTAAGGAGCAAGTTTGCCATCATTATCTCAATATCTCGTATGTAAGGAACTATCAGGACGAAGAAAAAAGGAGTTTCAGCAGATCGTCGCAGTCTTCGTGCCGACATAGTAGGTATTACTAAAGCGGAAGTTGACTCTTCCTCTCTTAGCCAAGTTCCTGCACTATTTTCACGAAGGTGCTGGTCCGTCTTGCTTTGGCACTAGAGAAATGTCAGCCTTCCTGATCATCGCAGGGAAGATCAATGAAAGAACAACTGTTCCAAATACGATGTCCGTGAAGTAAGTCGGTGAAATCACGGATGCAGCAAGTGAAACAGATGCAATGACTATTCCTACAGAACCCCTTCCTCCGAGAATTCCTACCACTGACCTTGGTTTGACGTTGGATACGATCCTCTTCGAGAATCGCCAAGTTGCCAGGGCACCTACTGCACCTGAAAGAGCGACAAGGATCATAGTGACCTCGAGATTATACAGGGATGGGAGCACTACACTGAGGCCAGAAATTGCAAAGAAGATTGGTATAAAGAAGCTATCGTTCAGTCTGGTAAGTGTCCTGGTGAGTATCCCTTGCATTCTTTCTCCAACCACTACATCACTGATGAGCATTCCTGCAAAGAACGCTCCAAGAACGAAAGTTATGCCGATTGCCTCAAAGAACACAGATATGATCAATCCTCCAACTACAACCATAGCAAATGTCATCCCCTCAGTCTGATCCACTGGCTGAAGGACTTTCAGGAGGCTTGAGATTGTCCGGGAATGCTTCCTCACCTCGTAGTCAACAAAGAAGTATACTGCAAAGAATATGATTAGACCAGTGATGACAACAGGCAATCTTGATGGACTGGATGCTGTTGACGCAATGATAAACCCGCCAATATCAGTTATGATGACAGAACTCAAAAGAAAATGCCCTGCATCTATCTTGAGAAGATCAAATTTCCTGATCAGCACAGAGACTATTGAAATCGACGGGATGGCAATCGATACTGAAATTATAACTCCTTGAACCAACGGAAAACCAAGCAGATAGTACGAAACCGCAATCATGATCGAAACTGGGATGGCAAAACTGGAAATCGAAAATGCGATGCCTGGCCTAATATTGCGAGTTAAAGTCTCGGTGGTAACCTCTATTCCAATCAGCAGGATTATAAAATAAAGCGCAATCTCAGAAATACCCGAGAGCAGGTCACTGGGTTGAATCAGGCCACTTACCGCGGGTCCCAAAATGATGCCTGCCCCAAGTTCTCCGACTATTTTAGTTATGTTGCGGCGCTCCAGCAATTCCCCCAAGAGAATTGAGACGAGAAGGAGCAGCATCACGGACTCTATCAGGCTCATCTTAACCATGAAGCTTCTTTATATCATATGTTTGACGCTTCCAATGAAAATGCGACTCAGTTGTAATGTATTTTAAACCCGTAGGCTATATCATGGCGTGAAGCCTTCAATCACTGATTCCATTGAAGCTCTAATTGAAGTGGAACGCACTGATTGCGAAGTCACCAACCAAGCAGCAGAAATTAGTCAGAAAAGCAGAATCAGGCGAATCAAGGTTTCCCCCGACCAGACCGTGCACAAAGTCTACTGTGGAAACGAATGCAGAAACATTGCTTCCGGACTCAAGGATAAGGCAAGCGAGATTCACTACTCCGGAAGGACTTCACTATGGGTCAAGGCACCAAGCTGCAGTGCGTGCAAGGTGCTAGGAAATTCAGATGCACATATTGTGAATTCGTGTGGAAGAGGAACGGACAGGATACAGTACAGGATTCTTGTAAGGAACAAATCCGCACTTAGAAAAATAATGGACGAACTCAAGGAAAAACATATGAATGCAGAAGTCCTGGAAATTCATGACTGGGAATCTCTCCAGTTAACGCCGAGAGAAGACGAGATACTATTATTTGCCTACCTTAACGGCTATTTTGACATTGACAGGGGAATGAGCATGACTGAGATGGCCAAGCATTTCGGTATAGCACCCTCATCACTGTCAGACTCCCTTAGACGAGCCCTCAAGAAGGCCATAAGAGCATATCTTGTTTCCAACGACTGATTTACTACAGGGAAAGCGCCGAGGCCATCATCGAAAGGGATTTTTCGAACCTGTAGCTGGTACCGAAATGTCCATCCTCGTACTCTTCATAGAAATGCTTGATCCCGGCATTCGCGATAACATTGTCGAAATACCTGTTTCCCCATAGAAGCGAGAACTCGTCCATTATTCCAATATCGTGATAGATGAATTGCATTGACTCTATTTGCCTTATGAAGTCCCTTGCGTTTCTTGCTGGATCCCAGCTTTGCCATCTTGCCCATACGTCCTGCCTAAACTCTCCGGTATCCCAGTCGAATGGGAAATCTGAGCCCAGCTCATTGGAAGATTCATTGGGGCTATAAAATGCAGAAAAAGCTATGATGCCAAGGGTCCTCATGTAATCAGAACGGCTCTTGTTCTTGGAAGTCCAGAATTTCTGGATCCACTTGGATGGCCCACCGGTCTGCCTGAACTCACCCATTGCAAGCGTGAAGTCGGGGATATAACAGTACTCAAATCCTGCATCAGGAGAGTGTGCAGCGAACCCCTGTATCGCAGACGGGTTCCTGACAGCAAGCGTATATGCCCCAAACCCCCCAGACCCTTTCCCAAACAACCCGACATTTCCGGAATTGAATCTTTCCTTCAAATTGGGGATGACCTCGTTTATGATGAAATCTTCATAATTGCCTGCGGCGGTGGAGTTGATGTACTGGTTCCCCCCAAGTTTTGTCATGCTGTCCACGATGGCTACAGTCGCCCCTCCTATCTGGTTTCGTTCATAGAGTCCCTGGATAACAGCCATGAAACTCTCCCCAATCGGGTTGATGTTTAAGTAGCTCCTTGCAGACAGCCCGAAGGCTGGAAGGCATATGAAAAGTGGAGCATTTGGTTTCGGTTCATCGGGCGTAATCGTTATAATTTCCCTGCTGGCAGGATCCTTCAGGAGGTTATCTGAAAGGGCGCTGGAATTTATGCTTATGTTGCCTACCTTGACCATGCGCGCCTTAGGCATAAAGGCAATATGAATTTTTCAATGCAGAGAAAACATGGAAGGAATGGTTGAATCCTTTTGTCCAACGCCACTGCCGAAACCACCGACATGCTATCAAAATATCTGGAAAGATTCGGTTGCCTTGGACTCACGGGTCTATACGCCTAGTGACAGATGGTTTCAGATTTCCAAAGATTGATGCTTAGACTTTAACGATGACCCTGAAATGAATTATGCTGCATTCTTGATTAATACGCCTTCCGAGTTTAGGAATATTGGGCGGAGATCTCAGGATGAATTCCGGTTGTTTCAAGAACATAGCGGTAACAACCCTCAGGAAGAGTTTTAACTCAAGAAGGAAGACTGTATCATGAGGAATTTGGCAAGGAAAGTGTAAAGTTGTTGCCACTGAAGAAATTGGAGTACCATTTGATTTGGTGTGAAACATGGGATGGCTTACGGAAACCTATAATAATGGGCCTACTGGTAAGTACATGTCAGAAATATCTGAATGTCGAGGAATCAAGAACTTCTATGAACTTTGCAATATCTGGAGTTTCACCATCAGTTGATTCAGCGTGGTCCCAGGATAAATTGAGCAGGAAATTTTTTCCGGAAAATAAATTATGCACTCCAAGTTTCAGCAACTTTACTCTGTCCAACAGATCCTTATCGGGGAACTCCTGATAAAAGATGTCTGTAGAGATATCCCAGTAGCCGAGGAATGACACTTTGTACTGGTGCACTGTCACTTCTCGCATCTTCTTGACGGCGAACAATCTGGACAAATACTCCATCAACAGTGAAAAATCATCGATCAGTTCCATCTATCTTGGATGTGGCATTACTCTATTGGATAGAAGCTCTTCGTTAGTGGCAACCTGACTTGATAAGGACCTAGGAAATCATAAAATGGAACTATACCAACGGTGAACAAAAGAGTGAAGTCATCACAAAACTCTCAATCTCTCGTCAGGGCATGATATTAGTCTTTCACTTATGGTTCAATTGGTTCTAGACTATGGAAATCAATGCAACTTTATCCAAATCCTTAGGTTGTTTTTCTGGGATCCATAGATCCCCTTTACGTGAATCCTGTTTGCAAGGGACTTATTTCGTAATTCGTTGAAAACTATACAACCAATGCAGTTTTGGGATAAAATTTCCCTGAGCACCGCTTGTATTTCAACCATATATTTTACTAGGAAACCCATGTACCTCGACTAACGATATTCTGTCTGGGATCTCCTTACATCGGTGGTTCCGGATGACTATAAAAATGAGGCAGCAATAACTTGCTATCATCGAAAGATCATGAAGTTTGTCCCCATTCGTTTCTGCCCATTTACCGCAAAGATTGGGGAGAACCAACCCAAAGCACACAAATCAACAGGATAAATTACTTCGGTAGGTGGACCTCCTTGAGCCCTGTATTTATACTGAGTAAAGTTAATCCGTTCTCTGGAACAGGCCTGCGTTTTTTGACCACAAGATCATATAAATCCCTTTGTGGTAATTCTTTTTGGAATTTCAGTGTAGTCTACTAAGGGCGAAGTGCCAGAAATCTAACTCAGCTCTGGATCCGCCACTTTGTATTTATCATATTCCCTGATTTTTCGTTTATATTCTGCAATATCGAAGGATATAGCTCAATAAACTTCGAAAGGTTTTTACAACCAAAATTTTTGGGTGAGAACGAAGGATCTAGTTTCAGAAGCATAAGGCCGAGGTTTGAACCAAGCACTACGCCGTTCTCGTCCACTGTGTTCAGAACAGCTTTGCGGAGAAGTTCCTCTCCTTCCTGGATTTTCGTTTCCATGTCAGGGAAATTTTCAACCGCCATTTTCTCGCTATGCTTGCCATTGTGCGTTGGAACAATGTTCTCGATAAAAATAAACTCCTCACATCCCTTGACGAATGAAACAGGAGCGGTCTTTCTACCAATACCAATCACTTTTATGCCAGCTTCTCTCAGTCTAATAGCTAACCCAGTGAAATCACTATCGCTTGTAACCAGAATAAACGCCTCTACCGATTTTGAATGTAATATATCCATTGCATCGATAACCATTGCGATGTCAGTAGAGTTCTTCCCTTTTGTATACTGAAATTGCTGCATTGGTTTTACCGCATGTTCTTTGAATATGGCATTCCATTCCTTTAGAGAAGTACCGCTCCAATCGCCATAAGCCCTCTTTATAATTGTTTTCCCAAACTTATGTGAATAATCCAGGATCTGTCCGATTGAATTGTATGAAGTATTGTCAGCATCAATCAATAGTGCTAATTTTGTTTCGAGCTTATCCATTGGAACTATTTTAAAAAGGGTTTAGATACTAATATTTCTTTTCTTACAGATGTTAGAAGGAAATGACTTCAACCATTCCATCTCCTTCATTTAGGGTTCCCGTCATTCTCATTTATCTCCCTCAAGGGTTCAACAATGAACTATTTTTTTGATAGTTGAATCATGCATATGGAGGTATGAGCAGATCAGTCTCTTTTGAGAGGCAAGATTTTCGAGAAGGACCCAAAGAAGCGTTGATCGATTCTGAAAACGAGTTAGGATACATCTCAATTGGACTCGACTGCTCTATCCGCTCAGATATTTTTGACTGTTCATTTGCATTTTTCTCCTTGATCTCTGGATATTTTATCTTCCAGCCGTAACTTCCCATTGTTGTCGTCTATTCAGAAAATATTTCTTGTATAGACCGTCGCTGGAATTCTGCACCCGTTAAAAAGATCGCCTATACGAGGAAGCAGTATGGATCTTTTATAGATATTTTCAACCCCAAGAGAGTTTTCTTTGGGATTTCCTAGGGGCTCTGATTTAGCAGAGATTTTACATAGATCCCCTAACCACTTCGCCTGAGAGCAAGGTCAGGATACGAGCTTAAAATGGTTTAAAACCAATATTCTAAACAATCAGGAACAAGGATAAAGCTGCAATTGATAAAACTACAAAAAATAGTTTCCTTGGTTTGGAAGCTGTGGGGATACCTCTAGTTACCCAAAGTCCACACAGCGGAATGCGCGCATCATAAAGTTTTTCTAATTTCGCGACTTTATATGTATACTAATAACTCCATATATATTATATTGAGCACATTTCTCAATGGTATTTAGTTCCTCAATTATGGATGGGGCCGGTCGGGTTTGAACCGACGACCACCTGGTTATGAGCCAGGCGCTCTACCGGGCTAAGCTACGACCCCAGCGCCGCTGGTCGGATTTGAACCGACGACCGCTCGGTTAACAGCCGAGTGCTCTACCTACTAAGCTACGGCGGCATTCTAAAGGGCCCAATGAGGGCTTTGGTTTAACGTTTTGATCTATTTAGATTTGATCAATGTCTATCCCGCACAGACGTGAAAGGCGGGCATGCAAGTCAACTATCCTTGAAGCAGCCTGCATAAGACCCTTTCTACGGTAATTCTCCACGACAATATTTAGGTTTATTCTTTTGGATCCTGAAACAAGATTGTCTGCATGGGCAACGACCATCTCTTCGATTGTCTCAGGAACGTAATCGGCGGGCGGTAGATTTAATTCAACAGCTTCTTCCCTGGTAATCCCTGCGCCGGTATGACGTTCAACAATTCTGGCCACTCTTTCATCCACATGGGCTTCTCTGACTATCCTAGCTCCAGCCACAGCATGGCCAATACCATGGGTTACTGTTCTGCCAATATCATGCAGCATCGCTCCAGCAGTAACTAGCCTTAGGTCTGCTTTACACCTTTCTCCTATCCTTACTGCCAACTCCCTGACAGTTTCAGCATGTTGGATCAGTTCGTCGCTAGCCCCAGCATTTTTCAGAATCTTGAGGGATTCTCGTTCGTCCGGCACTACGCGGACTTCTTTTCCCTTCATTGATGGAATCACGCTTATCCTTCCATCGTGTCTGCCCTTCAGTTCTGCCCCCTGGAAATACCTATCCATAAAAATTGCGAGTGCTGCAATCTCGCTATGGGGCTGATTAGTGACCGACACATTGTAGTCTGAGGATTTGTAGACCTCTGGTGGGACCTTGCTTGAACCAACAAATACCATGACCTCTTTGCCGGAATTCCTGATATCGTCGATCACTTCGTCAACTGGAAAACCATACATCGTAAGGTGAACCTTCACCCCCTTAAACTTGCCATAGACATTTTGCCATTTCTTTCCGGTTGTAAGTTGGAAACCTGAGCCAAAGTTGCCAGAGACCTTTTTTACCGTTTCCTCTAAGACATCGTCCTTTTCATCAACATAGACTGCAGAAGCGCCAAATGCCCTGGAAACAAGCGCAACATGAGTAGTAATCCGTTTGTCTCTAAAGGGCCTATGTCCGTACCTGAAGACCTGTACAGATGGAACTGAAGGTTGTTTATCCAACGTCGTCACTGATTTCGATCTTGTATCCCTTGAGGTTCAGAATGCTTGACCTCCTAATGACGCCTCGGAGAAGAGTCTGAGAAATAGCGAGCTTTTCGGCAGCCTCTCCAATGAACACTCCCTCTGGAGACGTTATCATGTTCCGGATGCTGTTTTCATAACCCTCAAGGTCTTTCTCTGACATGGTAGTAGCGTAGATGATATCAGCAAGTTCTTCCATGGTTCCCATGAGGTTAATCTGCACGTTTGTATAGTAAGTGTGATAGGCTTTTTCAGGTCCACGTTCGCCAGTCATCCACTGGCTTTCTATCATTTTGATCTTATCAAGGTAGTGAAGTGCACGCTTTCCTGCTGCACCGTATTTCGTCTCTATGTCATTTAACGTGATCCAGCCTGTTGAAAGATCCAGTAGCAACTTTCTCTTGATTTCACCGTCTGCAGCATGGAATATCGTAACTAGCTCACCGACATCATTCACAACTTTTATCCTACTTACCATCGTGCCCACATCTCAGGATTCGATATAATTATTTGCTAACTCTGAATTTAATCAGCTAGCCAAGTATTTTCTAATTGGCTATTAAGCTGACATTACCCATATCTTCTCTTGCTCTTTATCTCAATGAGCAGCATCTTGTCGTAATCCACCGTATGCTTAATTCTCTTAGACTTCAGTACCTTTGCAATTTCTTCTGTAATACCGCGGATTTCCTCAGATGGAATTCCACGGTATATTATCATTTCTTTCCTGTCCATAGGAAATATCAGCTTGTACTTCGCATATTCCTTGATGTAACCTTGGGGCTTCTTGTTCTCCCGAATCTCATTCAGGTTCATTTCAAGCAGGAGGGGATCGTAATTCCCGTCTTCCTGATTTTGCTTAGTATCTCTGGTTATTATCGCCCATATGTCGGGAAAGGCTTTTTCAAGGGTAGACCACTGGAATTCCTGGTCGAAGACAATGTGTCCGCTCCAGTTCTTCATCTAGGTGGGTATAGCGAGTTTTTATTTAAGGCTCTTTCATTCAACCGATTATGGTTCTATGATTATGGGATATTGGAGCCTCTTTTCCCGTATCTTCTCCAGCAAAAGTGTTAAGTGATAGTGAAGTATGCTCTTCACCGTTAAGCCCTGTGGTGTAGTGGCCAAGCATTACGGGCTCTGGACCCGTCGACGGCAGTTCGAATCTGCCCAGGGCTATGGAGTTGGGTGAGTATTTTGGCAGAAGAACGAGATCCGGGCACAGCATATTGCGATCCTCTTGATCGTTTTCTTCCGCTTAATCACCCTTACTTTTCTTACCTCGCACAACTGAGGCTTGCTCAGGCAAGTCTTGGTATGGCGGCCTCAGACAGTAAGAGATTAGACGTGACAAGATCTTTCATTGAAATACTTGATACGCTGTCAGAGAACATGTTCGATCCCGATAACGTTCTGGAGGACTCAATCAGAAAACCAATGAATCACGTAGAGGAGGTGTGGCTGGACATGAAGGAAAAGATGATGCAGGGTGATACTAGGGCAGCGAATCTTCTTTCCGCACACTCACACCTAAAGATCGCTTTGGGATATCTAGTGGAACTTAAGAGCGATGTGCTCTTCAGTGGAGTGGTCACTGACTACCTCCTGAAGTACATGGGAAAACTTTCAATAATGATCTACAGGGAAGCTATGGGTCACGTGCTTCTCTAGGACTCCTGTTCATCCTCTTGGAAAGCCTCGATAAACGTATTGATCGAAACGGGTGACTCCACGTACCTGTATAGAGATGTATTCTCCCTAAAGTAATTCTGGTTTAGCATTCTAATTCTATAGGCAGGAAGTGGGAAAGAATTCTCGTTTTTCCTGATATACTTCTCCATACCCTTGGCAGACTTCCTTATTCCTTTGACATTGCCCTTTCCAGCCTTTTTCCTTGCGGCATTTATGAGTTCCAGCATGGAAATGTTTTCTCTAGAGCACACATTCATAGATCCCTTGAAGTCCCTGGCCTTGTTGAGAACTGTAACAAGGTCATTCACGCTCACAGGCGCTAAGTTTCCCTGATCAGGATACTTGTA
>JAKAFX010000090.1 GCA_021817735.1 Thermoplasmata archaeon
TCACCGGAACAAACGGCAAGGGTTCTACCTCAGCGTTCATATTCAATGTCATAAAGAACCTTGGTGTCTCTGGTCTTTACACATCACCCCACCTTATCAGGTTCAACGAGCGGATTGCAGTGAATGACCATCTCATAGAGGATTCATACCTCGAGAAATTTATGGAGGAAAACAGGGACCTTATTCTCAGCCTGATGCAGGCAGACAGAAACCCAACATTCTTTGAAACGACGACCATGATCGCTTTTCAGTACTTCAAGGACCGAAAGGTGCAACTCGCTTCTATAGAGGTCGGCCTGGGTGGGAGGCTAGATTCCACAAACATAATCACCCCGCTGGTCAGCGTCATAGCTTCTGTAGGGTACGAACATGCCGACAAGCTCGGCTGCTCGCTGGAATCAATAGCATATGAAAAAGCGGGCATAATAAAGAAGGGAAGGCCCGTTGTTCTGGGTGATAGCAAACCTCCAGTGGTGAAGACAGTGAAGAGGATTGCTGACATTAACGGGAGCAAGCTTATTCGGGTAGACAACGACGCAAAGATTTCAAATTTTGAAATGTCGCTGGAAGGCACCAGGTTTTCCATAAGCACAGCGCAGGATCGGTACGACCTGGAGACATCTCTTATTGGAGATTTCCAGACAAGAAATGCAGCAATGGCAATACTTGCCCTTGAGGCCAGCGAAGTGCGGGGGCTATCAAGAAAGGCGATAGAGAATGGAATAAGGAATACAGTTTGGCCAGGACGGATGGAGATCATATCCAGAAACCCCCTTGTTATTGTTGACTCTGCTCATAACCCTCCGGCAGCCAATGCCCTAAGCCAGAATATATGCCGTATCCTGCCTGAAAAGCCTGTTCTTCTCATAGGAATGATGAAGGATAAGGACATCTATTCTTTTCTGGCTGCTATTCGCAAGATCGGAGACACGGTGATTTTTACCACCCCTGATGAGCCATTGCGGGCCGCGGACCCCAGCGTCCTAAACGCGACCTTTGGTTCAATGTTCAGGGAAAGCCGTTGTATACCGGACCCTGGTGAAGCCCTGCAGTATGCGAGAAGCAGATATTCCTCAATTCTTGTGACAGGTTCGATGTATCTTGTGGGAGCAATAAAAAAATTAGAGCACTCTGCAGCAGAGCCGTTTAAATATTGAAAATATAAAGTGCAACAAGTTTTATTGTCTCATTCCAAACGTTTAAAATGACGGCACCGGTCATGAATGCTGTAATCATGGATAATCCTTTTACGAGAGTCAATAAATCCGCTCCATTCCTCATCGGTGACCTCTCCACTCTTGGCCTATCATTTGTTCCCGAGAGCCTCCCACACAGGGAATCACAGATTGAGAACATGGTTTCTCTGCTGGAAAGTGCAGTCAGGGGAACAAAACCGTCAAACATTATCCTTTTCGGAAAAACAGGCACTGGAAAAACCTCCACGGCAAGGCACGTAACTTCTCTTCTGTCTGAGGCTGTAGAAGGTAAGATTTCGGTCAGTTACATCAATTGCCAGATCTATGATTCGCCATACTCTATTCTCATAACTATTGCTCAGTCCATCAACATTAGGGCAGACCCCATCCCGCCACTTGGATGGCCATTGGATCGGGTATACAATGAGATACTCAGGAGGATACGCGAGTCAAACAAGGACCTCATAATAATACTCGACGAGATCGACAAACTTACACAGAAAAATGGAGGGGATTCCCTGTACGTTCTCCTGAAATTGTGTGAGGATCAAGTAAATCCCTTCGTCTCAGTGATAGGCATCACCAACAACAACACGTTCATCCAGGAGTTGGACGCAAGGGTCAGGAGCAGGCTGAGCCAGGAAAGCATAGTATTCAACCCCTATAACGCCTCTGAACTCAGGGACATTCTGACCTTCAGGATCAAGGGTGTGGTAAAGGAAGAATGCATTGATCCTTCGGTTATCAATCTGTGCGCTGCAATAGGTGCGCAGGAGCATGGAGATGCAAGGAAGGCCCTTGATCTCCTCAGGATCTCAATCGAGACTGCAATCAGGGAAAAGAGTGAAAAAGTAAGGGAATCACATGTGCTGAAGGCAAGAGCAAAACTTGAGACTGATGTCCTGAGGGAAACTGTTGCTGGCCTTCCTTTGCATTCTAAACTGGTGCTGCTTGGAGTCATAGTGTCCAGAGAAATGGAAAACACGCAAGCCTTCAGTGGAGAAATAATGGAAAATTATCGAAACATATGCAAGGAACTCGGCTTTACTCCATTGACCTCCAGAAGGTTTGGAGATTTGATCTCGGATCTTGGCGAGTCAGGGCTTGTTATCACTAAGATGAAGAACCTGGGCAGGCACGGACGCACTAGGCTGATTACGGTCGCTGACAACCCAGAAGTAATCAAGGAACGCCTGCTAGAAGATGATAACCTGAGGGCATTCCGGGGGATTCATCTTGGAAAACAGGCCAGATTTGCACCCTATGGGGACGACTCCAAACCAACAGCATCAGAGCAGGAAGAGATTGACGATATCCTTGATGCAAGACCTGATAGATCAACGGATGAGAAATAGGGATAACCCACTCATAATATGCTTAAGTAAATGAGGCATTTCAAATTGGGTCGTTTATGGTCTGATCCCTGCCTATCGCGTTCCAGTTGAACGCTCCGTCTTGCAAAATCGCCTTCACCAGTTCCACGTCAATAGACGATTGCATCAGCCTGGAAACCTGTATTCCGTAGAAGGAAAAATAAAGTGGGCAGGAGAGAGCCTCCTAATGCCAGGGAGGGTAAGCTCCAGATGGAGACGGGTTCATCCCATGACTGGCCGACTCTACGCCACTTTTCTCCCGGAGGCGTCGAATGTGATCTCTTCACCTATCTTGGCCATGATGACTTCTGTGGATTTGTCTCTCTTAGCAAGATCCGCAAGCACCTTCGGGTCATTCATTATCTTGTCAAAAGTATTGTAATGCATTGGGATGGTGTACCTGGCTTTGAGCATTTTGCAGGCAAGTGCGGCTTCCTCTGGCCCCATGGTGTAGTGTCCTCCTATGGGCAGCAGTGAGAGATCCGGCTTGTAAAGATCCCCAATCAGCTCCATATCCTTGAAGACGCCCGTATCGCCCGCATGGTAAATCTTGAACCCCTTCTCTATGATCGCTCCCATTGGAGGTCCAGCATACTCTCCGTTATAGGTTGAGCTGTGAACTGCCTGAACGGCCGATATCCTAACACCCTTTATTGTGGCAGACCCGCTTATGTTGATGTCATGAACCTTCAGATCCGGGTTCTCTTCTGAAAGCTTCCATGCGAGTTCCACCATCGTAACCAGTTCTGCTGAGTTGTTCTTGCAGATCTGTACCGCATCACCAAGATGATCCGAGTGGGCATGCGTTACCACCACTATGTCCGCCTTGACCTTCTCCGGGGTAATGTCGGCCTTTGGATTTCCATTCAGGAAAGGATCTACAACTATTTTCGTTCCCATGTCTATGGTAAAACAGGCGTGTCCGTGCCATGTAACCTTCGTCTCTGTCATAAAGGAGAATTGCCTGACGTTTATTTAAAATTAACATCAACAAAAATTATTTGATTTTACAGGGATGAAACAATCCTATGCCGTAAAGCTGCAATAGTAGGGAAAACCCAATAAATCGCGGAGCAGTACTTCCATCTTGGGTGATGCCAGCTCGAGCGCAGACTCAAGACAAATGGCGGTCCGTTAAGGGCACCCACTGAATTACTGATATTTCTCTATCGGAAGTTGAAAATGTTGAAAGATGGATCCCACGAGGGGATCAAAAAAATTAAAAAGTGGGATCAGGACGGTGGCTTCAGGATCTTGTCCGCAAATGTAGCTGCCGGATCCACAAGGGTATA
>JAKAFX010000091.1 GCA_021817735.1 Thermoplasmata archaeon
TGCAATAAAAGCGAAGGCCTTCATGAATCACGCATCGGTGTTGCCCATAACGGGTTATGAAGCTGTCCTATGCGTTGATCACAACCTCCATTAAGATCAGAGAAACGCGTCAGTCCCTTGGGGAACGGATCATTTCTTCCAATCCGTCCGGATGGTACATATCCAGAGCCTGCTTGTTTCGTTTTACTGCAGCAGAAGTTGTTTGCATATGTAGTTCGACGTCAATCAAGGGATCATTATTCCCATTATTAGGCGCTTCATGCATAGGAATCTCTTTGACGTTGGCACGTGGCTCATTGATTCAACCACTGTTAAGGAATATAATAGTGGAATAGTAGACATCCATAAAGTTACGGTGTGTCCCTGACAGGGTGTAATTTCCAAGCTGGAACATGTAGTATCCCTGTGGCATCTCCCCTGTGAAGAAGGTGATGTCCTGGACCGGACTATAGCCTGATATCATTATCATAGAAGTCTCAAAGGTCGGAACCAAATTCCCAAAGCAGGGCATACCGAGATAATATCTGGATAAATTGGTGGCTTGAGAGTAATTTGACGTGTTGAGGTAATAGATGTCAAATCCTGCAACCCCTGTTTGCCCTGCACCCGCAGAAGCGGGAATACTGTACATAGAAAAATTGTAGGAAAATCCAGTTGCGTCGAGTGTAAGGCTGACCAGGGAGGAATTATTTCCACAGTCTTTCACCTGTGGAGAAATATTCAGACTGATGTAATTGAAATTTGGGTTTTTCTCGTCCACAGTGCGAATCGACAACGCAATGACAAGAAATACGGATATCGCCAGCACAACGTAGAGACGTTTCATTGAATCACCTGGGTGCTTTGGAAAATCACAAGGTGATCGTTGCTGGAGCCCTCAAATTTAACGTTATATTCAAAAGACCAATAGGTACTTAACCCTGAGGGGAGTCCCGGCTTCTCCATTGTAAATCTTTCCAGTGCATTAAAGTTGGAATTCAATGATAGAGGCATATTCCCTTCAACATACCCAGAAGAGTTTATTGGTTCGACGTAACCCTGACTGTCATTGAAGTATAATATAAACCAAAGAGTCTGGGCGCTGAGAGGCACACTGAAGTGAAAGTTTCCAGATCCTGAGAAATCCACAAAACTGGTTAATATCGTAAATCCGCTTAGATTGATAGACGGATACTTCGGTCCTGAACTAGTATTGTTGCTTGAGGCACTTGGATTGGAGTTCTGGTTTTCATAGAGGTAAGCAGCGACCCCCACGATGACTAACACAGTTATTGCCAATACTGCAACCAATCTTGTTCCTCTGAGTGACTTCAAGTGACCCCGCCCAGTCTCCTTTTGAAGAAACCTATGAACCTTAGTGTTCCCTCTGTCAGTGAAGCCCCATTCTTTCTCCCGATTAGTATCAGGTAAGAGGCCACCAGGAGGATAAGGCTACCCTGTAATATCATTGAGATCTGAGATGAAATTGGATCGTGATAACTTGGAATAAGCTGTGTCTGGGACAATAGGTGCATTGACACGTAAAAACTCTGGGAACCTGAGATCTGGACTATAAACTGGTTCAGCCAGCTGAGATGCAGATACCCAAGCTTTGGTGCGATCGCGTTTGAAATCTCCACACTCTGGAAATTGATGAAAATGATCAATATTATGGACATTACCCGGTTTGAGACCAGGGGAGATATCAGCATTACCAAAGAAAGCGGTACAAGGAATATTACGAGGAAGGCAAGCGAAATAATGATTGGATCTATGAGGAAGCCGGATGAGATCTTATACCCTTCTCCGAAAACCATTAACTCGGAAATATAAGCAATCTCCATCAGCGGAATGAGGATTACGAAAAGGAGCGACAGGAAATTACCAAAGAAATATCCCAGCACATTGAAATCGTAAGTTTTCATGATCTCGAAGTTTCTGTTTTCCAGATCTTCTCCGACTATGAGAATGGGGACAATGAGTAGTATGACTGCATAGCTGCTGAGGTACTTATAAAAAAACACTGCTACCGTGTTTGTTGATAATGAGTATTCAAATGAGACACTGGCTACATATGGCTTACCCAGGTGCCAGAGATATATCGAGGAGACTGCTATGACACCCAGCATGGCAGGAAGGTAGCCAGATTTCACCAGAACCCTGGCATTCTTCATGAACTGGGCATTCAGGATATTCCAGAAACTGGTTATGCTAATGCTTTGCCTTCTCAATATATATTTCCTCCAGGGACGTTATTTCCTGCCTGACAACTTCTCCACCACATGCAAAGATAATTTTCATGATCCGGGAAGAATCGTCGAGCGGCACATTGACCTTGATTAATTCTCCGTCGCTGCTGATCCGGCAATCAATGTTGCCTACTGCCTTTAGGATTTCCATTTCATCCCCCACCACAAACAGTGTCACACGTTTGTTCTTCCATTCGTTTAGCTCTCGCATGGTCCCGTTCTTCAGAAGAAAGACCTTATCGGAAATTCTCTCGACATATGCCATATCATGGCTGCTCATCAGAATAGCACGTCCATTCTCCTTTTCCTTCAACAGCACCCTGACCATTTCGTTGCAACTTATTGGATCCAAGCCTTCGAAGGGTTCATCCAGAATTAACAAGGCTGGATTCGAACTTAGTGCCCTTGCAATGTCAAACTTCCGTTTCATCCCCTTGGAAAAATGCCTGAGCGATTTGCCGTCAAGCGGGATGTTGAACTCATCGAAAGTCTCCGTGTCAATATGCTTGTTCCCAGAAACAGAATTGTAAAACTCCATGTTTTCCCTGGCGGTCAAAGATGGGATGTTTATGCTGACTTCCGGCACATACCCTATTTTCCCGCTGAGAAAGATCTTGCCATGGTTCTTGGGGATCAGGCCGGCGACTACCTTAAGGAGAGTGCTCTTTCCCGTACCATTTTCTCCCACTATGCAAACGCAACTTCCTGCGAAAACCTTCATGTCTATCCCTTCAAGCACGTTCTTTCGCCTGGATGATAAATAGTGCTTCGAAACTGATTCCACTATCAATACTTCGCCGTTCAATGCATTGCCTCAGATTGATATGTATATGTACGGGTAATTAACGGTTTCAATAATATCTCCAATGTTGTTCCCATTTACTGCAACGGTAATTGAGTGAAATGTGTAGTATCCACTCCGGGGTTCTCTCTGGTAGGTGAGCGAACCGTTTGATTGCATTGCATAGGTCTCATTCCATCGAGCGAGGTAATTCCGGTGAGAGGATGATACGGAAAACCCTATGTATGCCTCTGGAAAAAATGCTTGTGATGCGTTTAAGGCAGGATTCATGCCATACCTAAGTTCCACGTTGTGTTGAAGACTTGATAGGTTCTTTTCCATCGAACTGGTGTTAGCACCAACGAAAACCATTTCCAGTCCAGAGAACGGATTGGAATCAGAGGAAACGTTGAAGGCAGTATTCCCGTTCCAACTGGCATTCACGTATAGGGAAACGCAGTTATCTCCCGAAAAGTTCTGGCTCTCGAAGGAAAAATCAATGTACAGGTTCTGGGGCGAAGAAGGTGACAGTTCGTTTAAGACATACCAGGTGGAAACACCTGCCATGCTTAAAACAGAGATAAATAAAAGTATAATTTTTGTGAGAGACCGCAAATCCTTACCACTTCAGCTCATTGTAGATGTTTCATAAGTATTTGTTTCAGTTATTGTCGCTAAGTGCAGTATAGAGTAGGTTCCCCCACCAATACGTCCCATATGTGTTGTAGGTCATGTTGCCGCCCCACTCATGATTGTGATTGATTGCTGATGATAGG
>JAKAFX010000029.1 GCA_021817735.1 Thermoplasmata archaeon
GGCTCTCTTTCCAGATCCCTCGACAGATTTCCTTACATATTCCAGAGTTTCCACGTCCAGTGGGTTAAGGTCGCTTTCCTGTCTTATGGCAATGATCCCAATTTCTCCAAGATCCTCAAATTTCACGTTTTCCACCATGTCTAACACCTCAGGTCATTTCAAGTGAAAGGGAGTGCCCTCCCCCTCCTCCGTGGCAGAGGGTGGCCAGCCCGGTTTTCATCTTCCTGCTTCGAAGTGCGCTTATGAGAGTTACGATGATCCTGGAACCACTGTTCCCCAATGGGTGACCCATTGCGATTGCCCCTCCCATAACATTGAACCTCTCCGGGTCTATTCCCAGTTGATCCCTCACTATGATCGAAGCCACAGAGAAAGCCTCATTATGTTCCACCAGGTCATAGTAGTCAATCTCATGGCCAGTCTTTTCCAGAAGCTTCCTTGTGGATGGGATTGGCGCCTCTACGAAATCCCTTGAATTCAGTGAAGCCTGGGTGAAAGCCTCAATCCGTGCAACAGGACTGAGACCGTACTCCCTTACTGCTTTTTCCGAAGCGATCAGGAGTGCGGATGCCCCATCAGAGAGCTGCGAAGAGTTTCCAGCGGTGAGAATCCCATTCCTGTCAAATGCCGGGTTAAGCTTTGCCAGGTCGTCCATGGTGGTTTTCCTGACACCCTCGTCCTTTTTAAGCTGATCCAATGGTATCAATTCTTTCGAGAATAGCCCTTTCTCTGAAGACTCCAGGGCCAGCATCTGGCTCCTCACCGAAAACTCGTCCGCAGCGGTCCTGGTGAGACCGAACTTCTTTGCTGTATTCTCAGCAGAAACACCCATGTGCTCGAAATAGAACGCGTCCAGCAAGCCGTCCCTTAGCATCAGGTCATCCAGCTTGAAGTTCTTGAACAGGAGCTGTCTTGGACCCCACCTTAGGTCTGAAGGAAGGGCAAGCGGCGCATTGCTCATGCTTTCCATGCCACCTGCAATTATGAGATCTCTTTCTCCAAGTGTTATCTCGCGGGCAGCATTCTCAACCGCCAGCATACCCGAGGCACAGACAGTATTAACCGTATACTTCACCGTTTCGTCCGGAAGGCCACCCAGGGAAGCGCTTTGCCCTGCTGGGTTCTGGCCGTTGCCGGCCTGGATCGCGTTTCCCATGATGACTTCTTCAACATTGCGGGGATCAATGCCGGAATCCATAATTACTGCCTTGATGGCATAACCACCTAGCTCGACGGCCCTGAGTTTACAAAGGGCGCGCCCGAATTTTCCAATGGGGGTTCTCTTGGCGCTGACAATGTATGCTGATCCCATGTTATCTCCCGCGAATCAAACCTGGAAATTTATAATTTTGTCGTAGAATTTAGGTTCTGCTGTAGGGAGACGAAAAAGGCTGAAACGGAGCCCTTATGCAGAACTATAGGTTTCCATTTCTTTCTTGAGTTTTGTATTCTTCTTGATTACGTATCTTGTTATGTAGCCTGAAATTGCATTGAGTGTCTTCTTCGAGACTCCCGTTACTCTGGACTTTACTAGCTCCCTGTTTTTGTGGAAGTCCTGTGAGAAAGCCTCAGGATTGCTTTCAACCATGCTCTCAGCGATAGCCTTTATGTTTGAAGGTCTGATATTGCCCATGCGCTCCCTCGTAAATGCCGGGGCCATAATAATGTTTTTTGTGTTAGCTCATGCAACAGGACGAATCAATTTCCTGACTCCGTTCAACTGGAAGCCTGCTCCTCAGGCTTTACTTCCGGGCACACAAGCACGGGAATTTCCGACATTTTTATTATGTCAGAACTTACGGAGCCGAGGATAACCTTGCTGAGTCCTCCCAGCTTCCTTGTTCCAGTGATGACAAAATCTGCCCCCTTCTCCTTTGCGGTCTTCACCACAATAAAGGAAACCGGCTCTCCGCCAGCATCAGCTGAAAGGAACTCAACATTCGCTGCCCCCTCGCCTACAATCGCCTTGGCTTGTCCTATTACACTCTCTGCAGTCTCATCCTGCTTCTCATAGACGGTCGCAGGGACATAGGACTCAAAGGACGCACCAGAACCTATAATAGTTGGCTTGACGTAGATGACATAGAGGCGCTCTAGCACAGGGTCCAGCTTCATTGCAAAATTCAAAGCAGCCTTGCTTGGTGCAGAACCATCAAAGCAGACTATTGCCTTCATATTACAAATAATAACCATCAGTACAAATAAATTTTTGCCTGTTTTCCAGAAAATTCAATTATCTGCGCATCCAGGTTCTTTTCTTGTCATTGTGCCCCATGAACTCTTCCAGGAGTTCTTTTTGCCTGGAAGTCAACTTCTTCGGCACATAGATCTTGATCATGGCGTTGATGTCTCCCCGGTTTGTTGAATTCATGTGGTAGAAGCCACCACCCTTTATCTTGACAACTTCTCCGGGCTGAGTTCCCGGTGGAATCTTGAGAACAAATTTATCTCGAAAGATCTGTAGCTCCCGCTCTGTCCCA
The DNA here is from genome assembly GCA_021817735.1 of Thermoplasmata archaeon. Taxonomy (GTDB): domain Archaea; phylum Thermoplasmatota; class Thermoplasmata; order Thermoplasmatales; family Thermoplasmataceae; genus JAKAFX01. The sequence goes on from JAKAFX010000029.1 coordinate 2,481, forward strand.
AGAGCTGCTTCAGGGAATGAAATCTCCTGCTCGGTGTAAAGATCATCACCACTTCTTGCAATTCCAGGTTCCTCTGTTATGTTTAGGATCACGAATAGGTCACCGGTCCTCCCGTTCTGGGATTGACCCTTTCCTTTATACCTGATCTTGAGGTTATTTGGTGCCCCCCTCGGGACATTGACCTCTAGTATCTCCGTTTTCGCCAGACTGCCATACCCCTTGCATACGCTACAGGGCTCCTTGGGAATCTGCCCCCTTCCGTTGCACTTCCTGCAAGTCGTGACAGACACCATCCTGAAGAAACCTTGGCCCTGGACTACTCTCTCCTGTCCTGTGCCGTTACAGGTCGGGCATCTTAACTGAACTCCGCCCTGAGCCCCAGTACCATCGCACGCTTCACACCTGGTGTTGTGCCTGAACTTTATGTTCTTGGTAGAGCCGTAGTATACATCCTCCAGAGTTGCCTTCATCCTGACAGCCAGATCAAGATCTGGTCCCTGGGTTCTGAATCCGCCGAAGAACGACTCTCCGAAACCCCCTCCGAAAATCCGGTCAAATATGTCCTGGAAATCTGAATAGTGGGTGAAATCCTGCCAGTTAAAATCGGTTCTTCCGGCTCCAAAGTCAACGGTCCCCGTCCTGTCGTAGACAGACCTCTTGTCTGGGTCAGATAGGACCTCATAAGCTTCGCTTATCTCCTTGAACTTTTCCTCTGCCTGCTTCTTGTCTGTAGGGTTTGCGTCCGGATGATATTTTCTGGCAAGCTGCCTGAAAGACTTCTTTATCTCATCCTGCGAAGCATTCTTCTGGACTCCAAGCACAGCGTAGTAATCCTTGTTCATTGTCAGATCGGTTATTTGGTCTCTTCAGCGTCGACAACATTGTCGTTGTTTCCGCCTGCTGCCTGAGATTCATTGCTCCCCTGTTTACCCTCTTCAGCGGAATTGGTATTCACGGTTTCTTCAGGGGCTTGTTGATACATTTTTGCACCAACTTCCTGAATTTCTTTGCTCAACTTGTCCATCCCGGCCTTGATTTTCTCTGAATCCTTGGATTCAATTGCCGCTTTCAATTCCTTCAGCGAGTCCTGAACCTTTTCCTTTGTCGGTTGGTCGATCTTGTCCCCAGCATCCGCAATAGTCTTCTCGACTGTGTATACAAGAGATTCCGCCTGGTTGGCAAGCTCAATCTCTTCCTTTTTCCTCTTGTCTTCCTCAGAAAACTCCTCTGCTTGCTTCTTCATCTTCTCGATCTCATCCTTGGAGAGCTTGTTGCTTGCGGTTATTGATATCCCCTGTTTCTTGCCGGATCCCTTGTCTGTAGCCTCGACATTGAGAATCCCATTGGCATCAATATCGAAGGAAACCTCTATCTGCGGTATCCCTCTCGGCGCAGGTGGGATTCCAACCAGGTTGAACATTCCAAGTGATACATTGTCCTTTGCCATCGGTCGTTCTCCCTGCACAATATGGACTGTAACTGCGGTTTGCATGTCTGCTGCAGTTGTGAAGGTCTGTGACTTTTTCGTAGGAATAGTTGTGTTAGCAGGTATAAGAGGGGTTACTATCCCTCCAAGTGTTTCTATTCCCAGAGTAAGTGGAGTTACATCCAGTAAAACGATATCCTTGATTTCGCCTGCCATTATTGCACCCTGAAGAGCAGCGCCAATTGCAACGCACTCCATTGGATCTACGCCACCTTCCGCCTTCCTCCCAAAGTAGTCCTCGACAAATTTTCTGACATATGGCATCCTGGTGGGCCCTCCCACCAGAATTATCCTGTTCAGGTCTTCTTTCTTGAGCTTCCCACCTTCAAGGGCCGACTCAATTGGCTTTCTGGCCCTCTCTATAATGGGCTTGATCAGGTTCTCGAGTTCCGCTCTCGTCATGTTCATTTGCAGATGTTTTGGCTGGCCTGAAAGTGATGTTATGAATGGCAGATTTATCTCGGTGGTCATGGTTGAGGAGAGTTCAATTTTGGCCTTTTCGGCTGCATCTTTCAACCTGATGTAGGCCTGTTTGTCGTTCTTTAGGTCTATTCCCTCCTTCTCCTTGAATTTCTGAGAAATGTAGTTTATCATTGCCTCATCCATATCGGTTCCGCCCAGCTGAGTGTCACCCGATGTGGATACCACTTCGAAAACCCCTTCCCCGAAATCCATGATTGTCACGTCAAGCGTTCCACCTCCAAGGTCAAACACGAGTATTTTCTGCGATGTTCCCTGCTTGTCTATTCCATATGCAAGTGAAGCCGCTGTGGGCTCGTTGATTATCCTTTTCACCTCAAGCCCCGCGATCTGGCCCGCATCCTTGGTGGCCTGTCTCTGATTGTCATTAAAATATGCAGGAACTGTAATCACTGCCTCCTTGACCGGTTCGCCAAGAAATTGCTCTGCATCCTTCTTTATTTTCTGCAGGATGAAAGCTGATATCTGCTGTGGTGTGTAGTCCTTGCCGTATACATGGAATTTAAAATCCGTTCCCATTTTTCTCTTGGCTGCCAGAACAGTCCCTTCCGGGTTAAGGAGCGCCTGCCTCTTGGCAGGCTCACCAACCAACAGCTGTCCATCCTTGGTGAAAGCAACATAACTGGGGAAGGCTTTTCCTCCCATTGACACACCCTCAGCACTGGGGATCACAGTCGGTTTACCCGAAATAACAACCGCAGCTGCTGAATTACTAGTTCCCAAATCAATTCCTATTATCTTAGACATTTTCCATCACTTTTTAGATACTATTACCTTCGATGACCTTAACACTTCATTGTTGAGCAGATATCCTTTCTGAATCTCTGCTTCGATGATTCCGTCTTCTCCGTTTTCGGAAATCCCAACCACCTCATGAAGATAAGGATCATATTTCTTTCCCTTCGCTTCAATAGCCCTGAATCCAAATTGAGAGAGTGCCTTCATCAGCTGTTCTCTTAGAGAGGCAAGACCCGGGACGTCCTCTCTTGAAAGAGCAGAATCAAGGGAGTCCAGGACCGGCAGCATTGTGCTTATCACATCCTTGCTGGCAAACTTTTTTGCGATGGTCACTTCTCTCTCCTTTGCCTTGAGAAGGTTATCCATCTCAGCCATCTGTCTCAGAAGTCTCTCCCTTTCAGATAAAGAGCGTTCCCTAAACCTCGCTAATTCCATCCTTAGGACGGCATTCTCCCTTTCCCGCCTCTTTGACGCCACGACTCTGGCCACTTCCATGTCGGTTTCGTAATTCTTGTAGCGGTGTTCTTCCGTTTTGGAGGGATGGGCCATCGTTTGTAAATTTATCCTTCTATATAAAGGTATCTAATGCTAAACTGCCTCACATTTTAGCATGACCTTGAAAAGTCCATTGTTTGCACTTTCATGTGTCACGGTTTTCGTTATATGATTTCGGGGACGATTATCTGCCAGATTATGAGGAATAACATCAGCAGCCCGAGGAAATACATTATTCGGTTGACGTTCTCCTCCTTCGACAGGAACGACAATCTTTTCCTTCTCGAAGCAATTAGGAGCGAATCTCTGGTGAACTGTCCACCATCAAAAATGAAGATCGGCAATGCATTGGTTAGTCCCAGGAGAAAATTCATCCAGAATAGCCAAAACACCAGGTCTGTGAGAAACCAGAATACAGATGGCACCGGGACATTGAACAGCGAGGAAACACTGGTAGGTACAGGACTTAATCCAATGAATGGGAGAGCTATCGTCCCAATAACTCCTCTTGTAGTAAATGTCAGGGCTGAAGCTCCGAAGATGGTGCTTCTGAGGTCATTCATTGTGATACCTGTGATCCCCAGGTATGCTGGAACGAACCCCATGAAGCTCTGGTCTGAGTAGGCAGGAATATTCTGGGTTGGGGCGTACTGGCTGTAGAACGAGGATTTTGAGACTGTTGTTACATTATAATACTTGAAAACTTCTACAGGACTCTTGCCCGAATAACTAAAGCTAATCATTACGACTGGAATAGTCGTTCCAGGCCTGGTAGCATTCAGTACGGTGTCGATCTGGTAATATCTGTCAATCACTGTCCCGTTGATTGAATAGAATATTTGTCCAGGCTCCAACCCGGCCTTTTCCGCCGGAAACCCGGGATATGTGGAGTATACATATACTCCACTCGGAATAATGACATTTGTGATCTGTGAACCCGTTGCGAATGAGGCCTGAAGCAATGTTCCTGGTGGCGGCGATGGCCCGTATCCAAGCTGAGTCAAGGAAGAACCAGTATAGTTACCGTACGATATCAGTTCGCTACCTTCCCCAATTCCAAAACTTCCTAGATAATTCTGCGGGGGCTGGCTCAGCACGTAGACCCCCTCATGTACAGGGGTTGCAGCAGGCATCATGACGCCGACAAGCAGCACGAAAAATACGATTGCTAGAATAAGATTAGTCGCGGGACCTGCAGCAAACACTCTTCTCCTGATCACTGGATCTGCTTTCGAGATCTCCTCCTGGTCAGGCTCAACGAAGGCACCTATGGGTATCACAAGAAATAAGGCACCAACTGAATTGACCTTGATCCCGTTCTTCCTGGCAATGACTCCATGCATTATCTCGTGAATGACCACCGAGAAAACTAGGGCAAAAGTTCCATAGAAGACAGGTATGAATGGGTTAATCCCAGGTAAAATTAAGAATGAACTGACAGATGGAGTAGATGTTGCCTTGATCTGCAATGAAAGATAGGCTTCAAAGAGAAGAAAGATGATCCCGATGAAGAGGAAGGCCATCGTGGCAGCAACTACGATTTTAGATGTGATTTCCTTCGGAAAAAGCTTCGCGAGCTTGTCCAGCCATCCGCGATTTTTGAGGGCCTTAACCATTAGAGCTGGTCCGTAGAACGATACATGCTGGCTCTTCCGTATATTTGGAGCGAAGACCACCATCAGGATAATCCAGGATATGACTGCCAGAAGAAGGATTTCCAGGCCACTCAGCATGCCGGGTAATTGCCCGACCCAATTAATATACTTATGATTTGATCCTTGAGGCATCGTGGCGGTGTTATGGCTGAGAAGTGCCAAGTTCAGGGAAAGGTAATATTAAACACAAACCCAGTGATTTTTGATCGTAGTTGCTCTTGACGAATTAGTGCGGTCCAGGCTATGTCTTAATTTGAGCAATTGGCAATAGATACTGAACTTGCCCGCAACTGGGAATTTGTTTTGATTCATGAGAATGAAGTAATAATTGGCATGTTAGAGCAATTTAACTTTGGTTTGTTAAATCCTAAAACTTGTTTGATTGACAATTAGGATTAAGAAAGTTGCCCTAACAAGTTCGGCTGGAAATACTGTTAAATGCACCAAAAAAAGCCTGTTAGAGCGAAAATAACTTAAAAAAATGATTAAATACAGTAAAGTGCTCCCAGTCTACATGAGCCATGACCGAAAGGTTGTGATTTACATCTTAGTGATGTCGATCATCGTGGGCATAATCTTTGACATTATCTTTGAAATGCAGTTCACTACATTTTTCGCAAGTCAGAACGCTTCCCAGAGCACGCCCGGAATGGCGGCATTTCTCGCTACAGGAATGGGTGCAGGTGCATTCACCATTGCAATGCTCATTTACCCTGTAAGGAAAAAAATCGACAAGAGCTATGAGTGGGAGGATTTTAAATGATGTCCAAGGGAAGAATCGAGACTATTTTCATTGCATCGGTCATTGCGATCCTTGCCGTTTTTGCAGTCATCAATTATGCTGCAATCATGGAGACCAAGGGGTCCATAGCGCAGGATTCCACCCCAGTAAGTAGTTCTAACAGTGAGGTGATACATGTCGTTGGTCACCAGTGGGCATGGACATTTATATACCCAAATGGAACAATAACTGAGAACAGCCTCGTGGTCTCAGTCAACACACCGATTACCCTGGTTGTAAACTCAAGCGACGTCATACATGACCTGTATATCCCGCAAATGGATATTCAGAGTTATGCAGTTCCTGGTCAGAACAATACTGTTTCATTTACCCCGACCAGTACAGGGCAGTTCTTCTTTGAGTGCGTTGAGTACTGTGGTGAATTCCACTATGAGATGAGGGGATATCTTACGGTGGTCAGCTAATGTCTGATTACTCGACCCTGATGCTTACAGCGGGCGTGATTCTCTCTCTAATTGGCATCATAGCATTCGCTGTGTACTACGTAATTGCAGACAGGAAGGCCAAGCTATCGCAAATGGCTAGGGAACAGGGATATCAGAGCACTTCCCAGTTTTACAGAGATTTTGTTGCCAACAGGAAGCGAAGAGTATCCTGGAACATATTCGTTGACAATGATGCCAGGAGCCTCGGGCTGAGATACCTCCTGACATCGATCCTATTCTTCTTCATAGCTGGTACATTCGGGCTGGGGATGAGACTCAGTCTTACTTACAGCGTCCCTCAAACATTTTTCACATTTCTCACACCGGATGCCTACAACATTCTTCTTACGGAACACGCGACCCTTATGATTTACATGTGGGCAGTCGGATCGGCAGTTGGACTTGCGTACTATCTGCTTCCTTCCCACCTTAATCTCACGAGAGACGGAAGGGGAGGATACACTTCCATAGCTTACTGGATATGGCTATCTGGAGCCATATTATTCTTGCTTTCCAGATCTTCCTTCAGATGGTATTTATATCCTCCACTCTCCCTCCAGCTCAGTCAGAATGGTGGAGGATTATACGCTTGGATGGGTATATTGGGGATGATTTTCATCTTCATTGGACTCCTGATAACTGCCATAGTGGTAGTCCAGATCATACTATTCGACAGGAGCAAGGATATCAAACTAGGAAAGATGTCACTCTTTTCATGGAGCATTCTGGATACATCACTAATGATGATAGTCTCAATTCCCCCTATCCTCGTGGGACTCTCAATGCTGATGTATGACTATTATGATCCGATTTTCTTCACTGCCGCATCACACAATGTGCTTATGTTCACCATTCTGTTCTGGTGGTGGGGCCATCCCATAGTATACATCGCAGTGCTCCCATTCTTCGGGCTTGTTTACGAGATCATTCCAAGGTTCACTGGAACCAGCATTTACAGTTACAGGTCAGGGGTACTTGGGCTTGGTTTGCTCACGATACTCAGCATGACGGTGTTTGGTCACCACCTCCTGAATTCTGGCCTCGGCGTAGCCTGGGATATTTTCTTTGAGACAACATCCTTCATCGTAGTAATTCCATCTGCCATCACGGTATTTAACTGGATTGCAACATTCTGGCAGGCAGAGAAGATAAGGCTTACCACACCGATGCTTTTTGTCCTGAATGGCATAATTGACTTCATAATAGGTGGAATCACTGGGGTGATGCAAATCTACCAGCCCGTGAATCAACTAGTACATGGCACTTACTGGGTAACCGCACATTTTCACTTCATATTCATGGGAATAACGGTTGGGATCACAATGGCCGCTGTCTACGCGCTGTTTCCCCTGATAACGGGTGGGAAGACGTACAATGTCATCCTGGCCAGGGTGCACTTTTACCTCACCGCTATTGGCTCAATGCTCATGTCCACTGCGTGGGCGATCGGCGGATTCCTTGGGATGCCCAGAGCAGTCGCCGGTTATTTCAGCTGGTTCCAGGCATATCAGGACGCATCCATCATCGGGGGCGTTATAATAGGCATTGGACAGCTCATTTTCCTCGTGAACTTCGCTGTTAGCTGGCTCAAGGAACCATCTACTACAGATGATTCAATACTTGAGCATCCGGTGGCAATTCCTGGAGTTGAGGCCTGATATGGTGGACCGATCTTCTGGAAAACTTGTTGGGGTAGTCTTCGTTCTCATAGTGCTGATGGCAATGGGAACTACGATGTTCACCACAATAAACTATCCCGTTTCTCAGTCTTATTCACTTCCTGCTGCCCCCGCTCATCCTCCGCACCAGGTCAACATAACCCTATATGCATACGCGAACGGCTGGGACTATGGGCATGGTACTACCAATCCGACAATAACCATACTCAATGGCACTCTGGTCCACTTTACCGTAATAGAGGGTGATAATCAGCCTCATACATTAACCATAAACCCCGGTCCCAAGGAGTCGAGTTATTCCGACACCCTTCTGTCTACATCACAGATAACCACCACTCCTGGTCATACTTCTACGACAACTGGATATTTCAACACAGTAGGCCTCTTCACCTACTGGTGCACAATCCACCCTTCAACCATGCTCGGCCTGATCGATGTTGTTTCCACACTTCCTTCCCACATATACAAATTTCCAACCCCTCCTGCAAGTGCAACAGTTACAGCTCATGTGACACTTACTGCATCAAGCAAAGGTTTTATCAGCAGTAGCGGAATAAATCCGAGCCTGTTCTTTGGCAATAACAGCCTTGTCAACTTCACCATCCTCCAGAATGGGTCAAGCGAGCACGACTTTGTCGTAGCTCCCGGAAATACCATTTCAACATACAACGCAACTGTTGTAAACTCTACTGAACTCGGTACTTTAAATGGGACCTCAATCTCAGTCAACCTCTACTTTAACACAACGGAAGAGTTCACCTATTGGGATTCCTTCTATCCAAATTCAACTGTAGGGCATATCTTTATCACTAGTGGCACCAGTCCCCTCCCTGTTGAAATAACATCCCATGGGCTTGAGTTCAGGGGAAGCCAGAATTGGAGTGCTCCTGCCGCAATTAGCACAAGCGTGGTACTGCAGTTTAATGACACATCAAAGCTTAATTACACAATCCATGTGTCCTCAAGCCTCAACTCTTCGATCCCGAACGGCATCCTGATCCCCACTAGAAACACTTCTACTGTTGTTGAAATCGCATCTTATAATTTCACAGATGTTTCCATCACTGACTTGAATGTCTCCAAGGGATCATCAGGGAATGTCCTCTATTACCAGCATCTGGAGAATATATCGCTTTCTGCGAATCACCTGGGATGGAATTACTCAAAGGGAACAGTAAATCCTGCGTTTAACCTGACAATAGGAACGCTCGTGAACTTCACAGTTGTGAACGGAGACGGGCTGAACCACACTCTTGCTATTACATCGGGGATTGTGCCATATTCTGGCGCTACGGTGAACGTTACCTCAGTGAACTCCACGATTAGCAGCTCATTTGGCTACTACCTGTTCCAGAACCCAGGGATTTACACATACTTTGATACATACCATCCTGCAACTGCAGTCTCAAGCATCAGCGTAGCCAATGGTACCGGTGCTTCGGCTTCAATTGCAATATCTTTTACTCACATATCCCAATACAGTCCTGGAAACAGTGGAACACAGAATGCATTCATCAACACGGGTACGGTCAATGAGCCTAAGAGATATATTCAGGATTACTAAGGCCGAGATTACTTTCCTGATACTTATCGTGGCTGCTACGGGTTTCCTTGCTGCGCCAGGAGCCCTTTCCAGTTTGTGGCTTCTCGCTCCGCTGCTGTTGGCGGGAGGCCTTTCCTCAATTTCAGCGTCCCTTTTCAACAACATCTATGACAGGGACATTGACGTCGTAATGTCCAGGACATCGTACCGGAATAACATCATAAACGAGCATAACTACAGGATATACTTTGCATATGCTGCTGTTATACTAGCCTTTGCCAGCATAGTGGCCTACTTATTCATCAACCTTCTGACCCTTCTTTTAATCCTGGGTGGCTTCTTCAGCTATGTCCTCCTTTATACGGTGGTGTTGAAGAGAAGGACTTCCCTGAATATCGTAATAGGAGGTATAGCAGGGAGTTTTCCTGCCTTGGCGGGATGGTCAACCGTAACTGGCTCGGTTTCACTCACCTCCCTTTTTATAGCTCTGCTGGTTTTTGTTTGGACCCCCACACACTTCTGGTGCCTTGCGATGGGCACCAAGAAGGACTACAAATCTGCAGGAGTCCCAATGCTACCTTCCCTTGTTTCAGAGAATAAGGCATTTGGGTATATTGTGGTGAACTCTACTATCATGGTGCTCTACAGCCTTTTGCCATTCTTCTTCCACCAGATAGCTGTAGGAACCGCTTACTTTTTTGTGGCAATTATCCTTGACGCCGCTCTTGTATACTATATGGTTGCAATTTATGCAAAGAGACTTTCGACAGCATCGTTCAAGAGCGCATTCCATTACTCCAACCTCTACCTCCTGGTGCTTCTGGTATCCATCTGGTGGATTGTTGCATGAGAATTCTTGCAAGGGATTACCTGATCCTGGCCCTGATATACCTCTCGATCCTGCTCTACATTTATTTTCAGTACAGTTCGGGATACCTGATCACCGAGCCGCAGGCACTTCCTACCATATATGCACTGATGGCCTTGGTGTTCTTGCTTGCTGTTCCGGCAACCATCAGCGCCTTCAGCCCCAAGCACTATGCAATGTACCTGCATGGATCCTTCATCTTTTCGTTGATTCTCATGCTGCTGCTCAACGGCAGGATTATAGCAACACCATTCATCATCATTCCACTTGCATTTTCCGCTCTCAGGTACGTGGAGAACTATCCCGGCAGGAGTTCGCACTTTATTCTGGCAACATTCCTGGGAATAGAATTCCTGTTTGTACTCATATCGGGTATAGTCAGGTATGCACCCGTGAATCTGGATCGGCTCATAGTCGGCTCAATATACGACAACGAGAACCCGGCTGGGGTACCACTTCTGTTCGCATACAGTGATTATTTGGCTTCCGGTCATCTGGTAGTTACGCTGAGTCCAATTCTCCTTCTCCTGACTGGATTCCTGGCATCAGTCATAACCGAGAACTTCTCCATGATCTACCAGCTGGTTGCAGGAAAGGGAAGATACCTTAAGGCAGACATAGTTGGGTCCGGCCTGGTTTTATTCTCCTGCCAGTGCGAGGGGATCCTGGCGGCGCTGCCTTCACTGGCCTCCCTCATAGTCAATCTCATCATCATCCCTCTGATTGCAGAAAGCGTGTTTCTGGTAGTGATGACTAACATGCTCCTGCAGACCCACTTCATGAAAAACAGGGGGATTCCAATGTTTGAAAAACACCCAGTTGACGGAATGAGGGCTAACACATTATCTGCAGGAATACTCATTATCCCACTATTGGTCTTACTGTATGGCAGTATGCTAGGTTGGGAATACGATATATTCTTCTTCTTCGGGATGAATATCATCATGTACTTCGACGGCATCGTTTTCTTTCAGATGTTTTCCAGAGTGGCCAATGCAAATTTTCGCGCTGGAACGGGGATGACGGTAGTCATATTCGTGGCATCGGTTTCGGTAATGACGGCCTGGTTCCTGCCATGGGTCGTTGACATTGCCCTCCAAAGTTTTGCAGTTTATGGGTTGATGATCCTGGCCACCTTTGGTGCAGGCCTCGCTGGCGGTATGGTGTATTCGTCCATAGGGATCAGGACAAGGGGAATTTTCTGGGAGACGGTGGTGATGATGATCAGTATCCTGGCGCTGGTAATGCTGTACTTTACCGTTGAGTTGGGCTATTCGCCATGGACAGCATTCGGAACAGCTGAGGTTCTGCTATTTTCCATACTGCTGGCAGCAATCTCTTACCCGCTTCTATGGCTCACTACCAACACCGCCCTGAGCAAGGTCGCTAGGACCAGGTCAGCACTGCCATGAACGCAAGGAAGTATGCCGCATATTTTCTGCTAGTTGAGGCATTCGTTTACGGGACTTTTTTCTGCACACTCGCATTTGAAAACAATACAGGACTAGCAGGGATGTTTTACGGATTTTACGTGTATCTCAGCCCTGTTCTCCTGGTGGGCCTTAGCTTCACCGATCCTCGACTTCGCGATAGGGTGACGTCTCTGATCGTTTCCAGGGACGCATTTATCCTTGTAGCGGCCTTCATCGTGTGGGGAACTGTATGGCTCTACCTGGGGTTGAGTCCCTGGGGAATACTATTCCCATACGCCTTTATTGATGAGCTAAACTTCAGGTTCGTGGTTCAGAACAAGGTTTCAGAGTATCTGGGCAATGGCAGGGCAGTAGTCGTGCAATCCATAGCATTTACTGCCCTTTACTCCAGTTACGTCATCTTTGAGTCCTCTGGTTATCCGGGCCTCTTCCTTCCGCTATTCTTTGTGGACATGTTTGGGATGGGAGTGCTATACGGCGCTCTCTATTACCTCAGGAAGAACATATACTGGGATGTTGCCGTGCATCTTTCGCTCTATGCCATGATCCCTCTTCTACCCGCGTACCTTGGGTTTATCCCATACTCCATGCTTCCAACATGATATCATGGAAAGAACGGCTGATCAATGGATTTAACCGCCATAAGCACTTCTTTCCTCATTAGCATCTCTCCCGGTGCAGTTCCTCCCCTGATGATGGTCCTCATGTCTGTACCGCTCAGCTTTATCCTATCAGAGTGGTCATGATCGCATTCCCCGATCATAGTAACCCTGCCGCACCTGGTGCAGTACGACGCCTCCCCAAACTTCAGGATCTCAATCCCAAGGTCGGGAAATGCCTCGCAGTTGCGCTGTGCGTCAAAGCTTCCATAATAGCTGCCGACACCGGCATGATCCCGCCCGACAATGAAACTGGATGCGCCGTAGTTTTTCCGCATTATGGCATGATGAAGTGCCTCTCTTGGGCCGGCATACTGCATCTCGTAGTTCACCGGAGATACAAGCACTCTGCTTTCAGGGTAGCTAACGGCCTTCAACGCATCGTAAGCGGCAATGATTGCCTCGTCGCGGAAGTCTCCGCTTTTTTTCCTCCCAATTACAGGGTTTATGAACAGGCCGTCGGATGATTCCAGAGCCCTTGCATGCATGTACTCATGTCCCATATGCGGGATGTTCCTGGTCTGGAATGCCGTTACCGTCTTCCATCCCCTCTCCATAAAGTATCTCCTTGTATCCTTGGGGTACATGACCCTGTCCTGGAACGGGAAATAATGGGGGAATACAGAAGTCAAGTTTCCAGCTAAAAACCGGTTACCCATGGAGAGGAAGGCAGAGACCCCGGGGTGATGGATGTCACTGGTCCCGAATATATGCCTGCTTGCATCATGCATATCCAGCGTGAACCTGCCAGTTATATTGATCACTGCTACTGGGCCTTGATCATCCTTCAGGAGCCATTCTTCCCCATCCCGGGCAAGATTGAATTCCCTTTCTCCTGCAGGGAGAAGCACCGGCATAGACCAGATCGTTCCATCAGGGAGTCTCTGTTCCCTGAGTATTGAGTCGGTTTCCTCCAGTGTATTGAAACCCCGGAGAGGGCTGTATACTCCCCTGGAAATAAGCCTCACATTTACTCTTACGTCCCCGGGTACTTTGATCTCCCCGGAGGGGGAGAACCCAAGATCGTCTTCAGGTTTCGCCTCCCGGATTGATACGAGTTTTCCACCATGGGGGGGCGGTATCATCTACTCTCAGCCTCCGTGCGAAGACTGGTAGTGACATCTTTCGGAGTAACGTGAATCCCACACTCCTTCTTCCCATT
>JAKAFX010000092.1 GCA_021817735.1 Thermoplasmata archaeon
GAGATCAGAACTCCTCAAGAGAAGGTTCAAGACAGATCAAGGATTGCTCAAGACATCCTACTGGTATCACAGGCTATCAACGGAGAATTGACAGTCTCGTTTATCAGATAATCTCCTACAAATGCCGCTTGAGTTCATTTGCATTATGGGAATCGCCAACAACGCCAAAGCAGCCATGAATACCATATCTTAAAGAAAATGAAACCATGGAATCAAGTGCCACCGTGAATATCGAGAGCAACCCCTTATTTCATCACTTGTTACTTACGGAAATCATAAGCAATAGTACGCAGGCATTACAATGACTGGGGGTGAAATGAATAACATAAGTCAATAATGAAACGGCAGAATTACGTGATAATGGTGCGGTCCATACATCCGCATTCATAAGATTTCTCGTCTGTCAAATGGAAGGGGTGAACACGGTTTCAGGCAAGACAAGGAGAATGTGCACTTCTTGGAACTAGATTAGCTCGTGACCCTGTTTGGTCTTCCACTTCCTAAGTCTTGGTTCATACGTATCAAAGATGAACGAAAGGCATTTTCCATAGTTCCAGTCGTGATGATTTATTCCTATCACCAGCGGTTCCGCAATTATTTTTGTTCGCACTGAATATTTTTCCCTCCCCTCGGTGTTGTATCTTGTCACGTGAATGTTCAGTTTTCCATGAGTGATCCCAGTTATATTGGAAAACCTGTTCAGGAACTTGCTTGCCATTGCAAACGTGATGTCGTATATTTCGCGATCCCCTGGTTCCAATCCTGAGACAACCACAAGCATCCCCTCTTTTTCCCTCTCATCGATGGCATCAATTATGTCAGATATCCCCACGATTCCCAAAATCTTCATTTCATCATCCACAACAGGAAGGATATGCAGTCTTCTCTCCGTGAGTAGCCTTGCAGACTCCACGAACGAATCCTGTGCGCGGATATGTGATGGGGTATCCATCAGGGAGGCACAGGTTATTACTACCTTCAGTTTCTCGCCAACACGTGCACCTGAGGGATCTCCAGTACCCCTAATGCTCGACTTCTGCCTCTTGAAGGTGTTTACTGCTATTTCATCCAGCCTTAATATTCCAGAAAGCCTGTCGTATTGATCTATGACCGGAATCTCCGTCTCGTCGAGCCCCCTCATCTTGACAGAAGCCTCATCGATGCTGTCGTCTTCATGCACATAGACCGGTTCAGTTGACATAACATCAATGTTCCTTAGATCCCTGGCTCCAATTACTTTTTCAAGATTCTGGATGACGTCAGATCTTGAAATTATGCCCACCAATTTTCTGTCCTTGATTACTGGAAAAGCAGAAAGTCCTGTATCAACAATTAAACGAATAACAGCGGTGACATCATCTTCAGGAGAAACTGATGGGCTGCTGATCACGTAATTTTCTGCCTTTGCGGATAACTGTAAACTTCTTCGCCTCATTATCTCCCTATAGTTCAGCATTCCAACGTACTTTTTCCCATTTACCGCAGGGATCTGATGGATATCCACATCTCTCATTCTGTCCATTGCGTCAGAAACTGTGGCATTCCTAATATCTAGAACTACAGGCTTTGTAGTCATTATTTCCTTCACCAGCATAACATTCCCGCCATCAAAACATTCATAACGGGTTTAAAAGCGACTCTCCTTACCTCTTGTAGAACGAAAGACTAAAACGGTCAAGAGCTGGTTAGCCCTTTTGGGGCTTCATGGGATGATTTATTGGCACTTAGCCCAACCCCCTGTCTTCCTGAAACTAGTAAGTTTGCAGCCATGTAGATAATTCTCGTCGGTAAATGGACAACAACATTCTTGTCCTCATATTAGTGCCATTGCTACAATGCTTCCTTTTTAAAGGATAACCTGAAAATTGCACAAATTCTTCTCTCCTAGAGTCATAGCAGTCTCAGTTCACTTCAGCAGGTCTTCAAGCGGATTGCTCATCTCCCTTATCTCCTGGACTCTGACCTTTGCTGCAGCAAGCTTCTGTACCACTTTTGAAACATCGTCCGGCGAGTCTAGTTCAAGAATATAGTATCTCCCCTGCAGTCTTGCCTCAGGAATCACGTTTGAGAGGTTATCCGCCCTTATACCTATGACGTACTTTCCCATTGGTATCTGATCTATATCTCCACTGTACGCGATACTACCGTTGTCGATTATCAGTACCTGCTTTCCTATTTCTCTGGCCTCGTAAAGGTTATGTGACGAATAAAACACGACCTGATTCTTCGAGATGCCTAGAATGTCCCTCCTTACTTCACCAGCAACAACAGGATCCAGATTGGTGGTAGGTTCATCAAATAGGTATACATCACGATCTGTCAAAAGACATTTTGCAAGGGAAACCCGCTTCTTCTGGCCCTGGCTTAATGAAACATACGATTTGTCCATTATATCCCCTAAGGCAAGCAGCTTAACCGTGCGTTCCTTTTCGTCATCATTGGCTTCCATAAGCACTGCAAAGAGATCTACAATTTCCCGGACTTTCATGCTCTCAGGTACCCCTGCTTGATGTGACAGGTAAACGCACTTCTGTCTTGCCTCGGGATGATGATAAGGATCGAGGTCATCTATGGTAAGTGTGCCATTGTACAACTTAAGTATGCCAGCTATGGTTCTGAAGAAGGTTGTTTTACCGGCACCATTTTTCCCAAGCACTACATATATCCCTGGCTTATTGATTGAGATGCTTATGTCGTGCAGTACTGTTTTTCCGTAATATCCAGTTGTCACCCCAACCGCATCTATGTGTGTCATGATCCACCTATGAAAGAAACCTCTCACGCACCATTCTGGTAGTTGTGAAAATAAAAACTGTCAGGAAAAGCAAAAATGCCCCTGCCACGTAAATACCTAGTATCAAGTACAGCTGGTTGAAATCCACCGACCCAAAGAGTCCTCTTGCGGAGAAAATCGAGAAAAAGAGAGGCACAATGGTAACAATAACCCCAAAAACCGGGGCAAGACCAGCAGGGGAGTTGACAAAAGTCATTCTCCTTGTCATGGCTTGAGATGCAAATGCAATGGAAGTGCCGATCAATACTCCAATAATTGAGATCGGAATGGTGTATACCAGAAGTTCCCTCAGGAATAAGGATGGTATACTTCCATTCATGAGCAGGAAGACAACCAGTATCTCCGCAACTGAAATGGCAATGGTTACTGTTGCAACTATAACGGCGGTTAGTACTATGGCCCAGAAAATATCACTGGTTTCATACTTTGTCGAGGATAGAATAAACTCAAAAAAACCGTTTTCCCTGTCTTCGCTGTAGAATGCCGGAGCCATCATGGTACCGACCACGGTGAACACGGGTGCGATGAATGGAAGGATCATTGCGACAAGATAAAGCGAGACATTCTGCAAACCCATAGACTGTGCGTACTCCTTCAGCACCCCTGATGTCGCTCCATTGCTACTTCTTCCACCGATGGCAGAAAAGATTATCAAGAAGAAAAGCGGAAGAATAATGCCCATCAGGAAGAATGCTCTCCCTTCCATCACGTAACGTCTTAAGTAAAGTTTCAGTAAGATTCTGCTCGTTTCTCTCACTCACTGATTGCTTCTTCTAGATAAATTAAGGTAATTCTTAAGTGTTCTGATCTGCTCCAGCAGAATTTGGAACACTTCTCCCCCCTATTCATTTAGTGTCACCTCAACTTCTTTCCTTTCGAATCTTTCCCTGAATGCTGGATCATCCAGGAACTTCCTCCTGAACTCCCTTGG
>JAKAFX010000030.1 GCA_021817735.1 Thermoplasmata archaeon
GGTGCAGAATTCGTGAATGAAACGCTGTCATTGCTGACTTTTCCATTTACAGAAATCGACTGCGGGGAACTAAAACTAGCATAATTACCGTTGTATACGAATCCCTGAATCGAATAAGTCCCGTTTGGTAGAGTCAAGGTATAAGTGAGTGGAGCTTCCGTTGAGCCAAATGACCCAAATCCTGCAATACTGTTAGAACTATAGACAAATCCATCGTCTACAACAACACCCCAAATCGTTCCCGGAAGAAGACCGGATTCTAAGAAAGTAATTGTATATTCTTTAACTGTAGAAACGTTGAGATTGACATTGACATTTGCATCGTTCACGACGACTGTCCCAGCGGATTTTCCAATTGTATATGCGCCACTGGCTGCAATAGAATAAGAGTAGTCTCCATCCTGAACTGCGCTGAATGAAATTCTATAGCCTTGGGAACGTGGCGTTCCAACTATCTTCCCATTTGTCTCATTAACTAGCTTCAGTTGCCAGCAAAAGTTACCATTAGGTATATTTGCAGGGAGATTTGATAGGGTGAAATTCAAATAATACGCCGGATAATAATACACTGGAACTGTGATGGAGGCACCATTGACGTTTACCGTACCAGAGAGATTTGATGCCACCATTCTATAAACACTCCCGGTGTTGTAGGAATAACTTCCATTAGGAACCGTAAAAGTCACGTAGTTGCTTGTAGATGAAATCATGGTTGCATTTGATCCTATATTAATGATATTAGCAGAGAAGAACTGTCCAGTGCTCAATCCAGATTCTACAAACTTAACCGTATATATTTGCTCCGGAGGGAGGAACGTGATACTGATCACCGTACCCTTTCCCTGAACAGCAAATTCCCCGCTGGATGGAGATATTCCTGAACTAATTTTGGGTGGCAGTGCTCCAGAACAGAAACTGGCATAGTATGAGTATGTCCCATTAGTTAAGGAGAAAGTCACGCTTGTACCAAATGTTTGAAGGAAATAGTAACCGCCATCTACACTCACATAAAAGTATAACTTGTAATCCTGCAGATTATTAGGGATATTGACTAACTCGAACGTGACTGGGTAAGATTTCGTTGGAGTCGCAAACTGGATGTTCACCACGATACTCGTCCCATTCACTGTGACTGTGCCGTACGACGGGGACGGAGAGAGACCATTGGAGGATGCTGATACGGTGTAATAATAAGTGCCATTTGGAATACTGAACCCTACATAACTGAATGACGGCAATGAAGAATTGCTCTCGAGCGTATTGATTACATACCTACTTCCTGTACTCAACGTGACAGAAAATGACTGGGTGGAGAGCAATCCGGTTGAGTCAAAATTGACCTTGTAATCTTTTAGAAGCGTAAAGCCAAGATCTACGGTGATGTTGTGGCTAACATACAATGATCCGGAGGCGGGCGAGAGCGAGGTGCCGAAGGGATAACTCAAGGTATATTCATAGTTCCCGATAGGGAGACCAGTTAAAGACAATGTTGTACTACTGGTCGATCTAGAATTGCTGTAGCTGACATCTGTTCCAGTTATTGAGACCGTGTAACCCCACGATATGCCTGGTAAAATAGATGGGAGATTCGTGACAGTAAAGTTTGCATCGTACGTCTTGACTGTAGGTGCAGTAGTATTTGAAAATGTTATGGTAACGTCAATCCCTTTGGTGTTCCCATTAACGTATACTGTACCGCTTGAAGGGCTGGTCGCAAAGCTATATTGGCTGTTTGAGTAGGAGACACTAAATGAATAAGTTCCGTTGGAAAGCTGGAATGAATTAGTCTTTCCTGAAGTAGAGTTAAATCCTACACCTCCACTAACTTGCCATGACCATCCATTGGCAACGTTTGCTGTGTAACTGCTATAGCCACTTTCTGTAAAGTTCACGTAATATGCTTTCGCAGGAGCTTGCGGTGAATATACAACTTTCGATGCATTTGTGCTGCCCTGAGAGGGGACTAAGGGGACCAAGAGCATCAACAGCGCCACAATAACAACTGAAGCAATGACCATCTTACGTCCATTCGCTTTTAATATTTGCATTAAAATGAAAACTGTGTTCAGTATATAAGTTCTATGTTGAAATACTATTTCAAATTGCCGTTTCAACCATATATTAAGGACTATTTCCGGCTATTTTCACTGCTAGACTTGACACTTGCTTTAGGCTGATGACAAAAAATATTCTCCTGAAGATATGCCCACATGGAATAAAGACGGCCACCTAGAAAAGGAACCTAAGCCAATTGTTTCGTTGATCTTTGAGGTGAAGAGTTGGATCCCACTTAGGACTAGGATGGTTTCAGTGAGCGGCTGAAGGGCTTAGCAAGGGTTACGAATAATAGAAACATGGTTGGCTCACCTTGGGTTTAGGTCTTGGCACGAAGTGGACAGCATAAAAATTGCAAGCGGTATTTGTGGAATCAAACAATGTCTCGACTGTCTAATAACTCTGCAGCTTAGTCTGGAGTATTTGTCTAAGTAGTGCTCCAGTCGTAATGTTCCAGATACAGTGTGATCTTTGGAGTCTAAATTGCGATGTAAACCATCACAGCCAGGAAAGTAACCATGATGTAAAGCACATAGGCCATGAGGCTGCTGTTCATTACTTTCCTCCCCACGATCCTGGATAGTGCTACCGTTTTTCTTGCTAGAAAAATGATAACCAGCCAGAATGCATCAAAGGTCCTTTCAGAATACTTCCCTGCTTTCCTTTCCTCTGTAGTGAGGTAGAATCTTCTCATAGTGAGGCGAAGAGAGTTGGCATAGGCGAAGGAATGCAGCTTGTTTTCCTCCTCGATCCCTCCACTCCAGTTCACTACTGTCCTGGATCTTGCACCCCTGAACGACAGTAGCAGGATTCCAGTAAATAATCCTATGAACAGCGCAGTGAAAAGTGGAGATATTCCTCCAAAGGGGCCGGCGCTGCTGAAGGAGGTGAGTAGGAAACCATGCGGCACTACTAGAGCCCCGTTGATAATGGTTGTCGCAGCTATGCCAGTGTACCCCCTTATCATGTTGCTTACAAGGAAAACATACAGTGTTGAGAATGCGCCAAGCAATGTAACACCTATTCCCATCGCCAGCAATGAGATACGCATCGGGCCTTCCTTCTTCCCCTTTTCATGAGACCCTCTCGAACCAAACCCGAAGATCTTGGTCATGGAAATTATGGATATCCCTCCGCCAAGGGCAGCGGTCGCGCCAACTATTATTGACACGAGGCTTGTTACGGAGTCACCAAGAATAGACATTACAAACAGGGTCTCGAGCAGCATCCATTCTCCGACGCCGCCTCCGAGAGGCAGCATGCCAGCGAGGGAAACCGAGTTCAGGAACCCTCCTGCACCGTAGAAAGTTGAGTTGCTGCCCCCGTGGTAACTCTTGATCTCTGTTGCTCCTGAACTCTGTTCCATTATCCCTGCGAACATGAAAAGCCCGCTCTTCGAAAGCGCATGTGAAAAAGCAAATATCAGAAGGCCAGCGAGTGCAAATGTTGCCATCTGCATCTGGCCCAGTATGCCCAGGACGATGAATGCCCCCGTAAAGATGAGCATTGCACCGCTATTCTCTATCGTGCTGTAAGCAGGCAGCATTTTGACATGCTCTGCAGAAGCGGAATATATTGACCCAAAGAGCAGGGAGAACGCCCCGATTCCCATCAAGAGCAGACCGAAAATCTCTCCTGGATCCGAGATCGTCAGGAATCTAAGGATAGAGTAAAGAGCCACAGTGGTCATCGCCGCACTGAACAGTATGGAGCCGTTGGTGCTAGCGTTTCCGTGAGCTATGGGCAACCACTCAGTTATCTGGAACGGCATTACACCCATCTTAATGAAGAAGCCCATTATCCCAAGGAAGAGGATCACCTCGTTGTAAGGGGCTGCAATAAAGATCATTGTTCCTGACTGGAAGTACATTCCAACGCCCATTACTATGATCAGTAGGGTACTCAACTCGCCGTAAACCAGGAACACGTACGGGGGGATGTTATTCATTCCCTTCCTGTAGCCTATCAACAGGTACCCGGAAATAGTCATTCCCTCCCACCCTGAAAGGAACAGCGGGAATGATCCAGAGGTTAACACAACCATCATGGCCAGTATGGCGAGATGGAACGAGATCGCGTTTGGCCTTGACTTCCGGTCATATTCAATCGAGAAAAAGGAGGTGACTGCCCACACCGTAGAAATGATAAGCAGGAATGCCGAAAACAGGGGGTCAACGAAGAACGCGAGATAATTGGTGACGACGATGCTAAACGTTGCTCCAGTCACAAGTGCATAAAACGCAGTCGCAGCTATGAGGGAATACAGCACAGTACCTACCCTGTATGAGTTTGTCACACTCATGGAAGAGACTAATACTGGAATTGAAGCAGCAACAAGGAGTATTGGAAGAATCAATGCTTTCCCCCCCTTGATCTCTGCAGGGCATCCAGGATAGTGAAAGGATTTGGAGGACAACCAGGCACAATTACGTCCGTCTCAACTACTCCTGAAATTGATTTTCCTATGATACCCCCTGAAATAGCACATGCCCCCACTGCGAATACCAGCCTGGGCGATGGAAGAGCCTCCACTGCCCTCCTAAGTGGTTCACCCATTCCTTCAGCAAGGACTCCCACCACAATGAGTGCATCAGCATGCTTAGGGGTTGCACAGAAGGATATTCCAAGGCGGCTCATGTCATAGTAGGGATTCACAAGGGCCTTCACCTCAAGATTGCAGGAACCACAGGAACCGGCATCGAACAGGTAGATGTGGAATGATTTACGGAATGCTTTCTCTGTAGAATGGACAATGGACGTTCTCGCATTGCCGTCCGGTTCGAAAGCAGGACTGCAATAGCCGCAAGAAATGCACATTCCCATGTCAACCGATGTGTCTTGGATTGCATTGGCAGGGCAAATTGCCTCTCCCGCTCCTGTGCTGACAGGCATGGTGGTCCAGACAGGCAACTCCTCTGCTGCCTTAAACGGAAATTTCGTGGTCAACCTTTTGCTGAACAGGCCGTATGTGAGCCAAGTCTTCATAAGACACCTCCAAGCTCTGATATATGTATTCCAAGCCCTTCGTACCCAAAAGTAAAGTCAGTGAGCAGGTTCTCCCTGATGGCATACGCGAAGACCGCAAGGTTCTGCAGGGATGATGGCCTGATGTATATCTTCTCAATAATTCCCTTTGCCAGGGTAACCCGCATGAGTGAATCTCCCCCGGGTGTTTCAGCTCTTACCGAAATCTCACCGTTGACTTCCGACTTCGTCGTTCTACCAGCCACAGGGACTTCTCGGATCATGCTCTCTGCTCTTTCTATTATGCGTGCAGATTCAGATATCTCGTCAACTCGCACCAGAGTTCTTGCCAGAGTGTCAGCGCCTGATGAGATTGAAACGTGAAGATCAAGATCATCGTATCTCAGGAAGGAGCTCTCCATCCTTGCGTCTATGTGCGTTCCTGATGCCCTGGCCGCGGGACCCACCATCCAGGCTCTTTTCAGAGTAGCGGTTCCTTGGATCCTATCGATGAATATCCTCGAATTCTCAAGCCTTATCCATATCTGCCGAAACTCATCAACTATTGCGCGTACTTCGGAAGATATACCCTTGAAGTTTGCGCTTCTAACGAGACCTCCAAAGCCATTTATCCCAAAGAAATAACGGTGTCCAAATCTTCTTGCGATCAGCCGTAGAAGCTTTTCTCTCAGGGCAAACAGTAGGTTGTACGCCACGTTCTGAGAAGCGCCCTCTGCAAGTTTCGCGATCACATGGATGTGATCCGAGATCCGGCTGATCTCATTCATGATTACCCTTGCCAGCCGAAGGTCGTTGTCTTGATCCGCACCCATGACTGACTCCACCGCAGCAGCAAGCATTCCGGAGTAGAATGGACTAAGGGGCCCGCAGTATCGTTCAATCCTGAGGTTTGCCATTTCAAGCCCTGATCCAGAGACTTGCAACTTCCTGTCCTTATATGAAGGTTCAGGTCTGAGTGAAAGAATTCTCTCACCGTAAGTGTATATGTTGAACTTAATTGACTCAGTCAGTCCTCCCGTTGAGGGACCGTAAGTGAAGTTGAGGACATCCGCACCTTCTGCCTTATCGTCATATTTCCCAACGCAAGCCTTGAAATCTTCGCGCCCTTCTATGGCATGGTCAGCAACTTTCTTCCATGATGGAATGCCAAATCCATAGGAAACCTCATATCCCCGGCCACCTGAATCGAAGACTCCGGTTATCACGTCTTCTCCGACCATCATACCACCCCGAATGCCAGGAAAAGGATTGGAATCAGGAGAGTGATTGCAGAAGCGCTAAGAGCCACGGTGACCTGTGATCTTGATGACTCCGAGACATGCTCTTCATGGCCGGAGAACAACATTCTCGAGACATGGAAGTTGACACTCGCAAATGCGATCAAGAGAGATGAAATGATTAGGGCCACTGGCAGGAAATATCCATTGAGATAGAGACCGGTCAGTATGAGGAACTCCCCTAGGAAAGTACCGAATGGAGGCGCACCAGTCACAGCCAGCGAAGATAGTATGAGTGATATGGATGTATATGGCATTCTATCCCTTAGTCCAGTAACATCAGAGATCTTCTTCGACTCGTAATTCTCAAGTATGTTTCCAGAAGAATAGAAAGCTGCTCCCTTCCCAAATGCGTGAGTTACCAGTAGAATCAAAGCACCAGTGAGGGCGATGCCGCCTACGGTAAAGCCAATGAGGATTAGCCCCATATTCTCCATTGTTGAATATGCAAACATCCTCTTGTAGAAACGCTGTGAAGGTAGCATAATGGCTGAGAATAGGACTGTTATGACCCCAAAGAAAATGAAAAGGTTAGTGATGCTAGGTGCTGCAGTTACTTGGTAAACCCTATAAAGAGCGTATATTGCAACGGGCAGAAGCACTCCCGAGAACATGGCGCTTATCTCTGAAGGCGCTTCACTGTGGGCATCCGGGAGCCAGGTGTGCATCGGGAACAGACCAATCTTCGTGCCGTATCCAATCAGGGCAGTTCCAGCTGCAATTGCAGTGAGTTCTGTGTAGGCCTGGTGATGAGCGAGCAGGTAGCTGATAGTGAGGTTGTTGAAGTCATAGTACATCACCAGCACTGAAAGGAGGCTAATGGTAAGTCCAGCTGAGACTATGATCACATATCTCCAGGCGGCTTCTATCTTCAATGGCTCTCTTTCTATGACCAACAGGAGGGTACTGGACACTGTCGTAGCTTCTATGCCGAACCAGAGCAACCCAAAGTTGTTGATTGTCATCGAAAATAGCATGCTGGAAGCAAACAGATCCATAAGGGAAAGGTGGAGACGCATGTTCCTTGACTCCCCCATTTTGTGGTGGTATCCCAGCCCAAAGACCACAGAAAGGAGGTAGATGGATGAAATGGCAATGATGAAGTACCTGGACAAGTAGTCCACCAGGAAATCACCTGAGAGCTCAAGCTGCGTAATCATGATGTACAGTGAAATAGCCAGGGTGATCACTGCAGATAGAACTGAGATGTACTTGAACTGCTTAGCAAAATAGCCCAGCGAAAAGATTGCTGGTACTGCAATCAGGAGTATTATGATCGGGTTCACCCAATCAACTCCTCAACACGCGGATGCTCAACATTTTCCGTCACAAGACCGGTTCCAACTATTATTAGTGCAAGAACGTCAAGGAGTACGCTGATTTCTATCAGGAAAGGAAGCGGTACTATGGTGAGGCTCATGAAGATAATGCCGTTCTCTTCCTCAATATATCCAATGAAATGGGCGAAGCTGTTGCGTCTTGTTGTAATGAGGAGCAGCCCCTGGACAATCATTGAAAACCCGATAGCGCCAAGCGGTGCCTCGACGATTGGGGAGAAAGTGTATCTGTACACCAAGAAGGATATGATGAGAACTATGACGCTGTACATGGTCACAGATGCAACCCCCTGGGACGTTTCCTTGACGAACATCCTGGTTTTAGGAAGCCTAAGGCTCAGGAAGTGCCTTATGAGAATTCCCCTGAGGACAACTACAAGCCCTGCCAGGACGATTAGATCCGGCGCATTGGTGGTAATTCCTATTATGAGTGCCGTAACTGCAAGAATTACTGACTGGGTCACCACGGTGTTTATCATTGGCCTTATGTAGGATCTCGTCTGAACGACCAGGGTCGACCCTAGTATGAGTGCACCAAGAATCCCCTCTAATTCAGAGTAAATCACAGAATCCCTCCCAGCGTGAGAGTAATCACTGAAAATATCGAAAGGGCAAAGGAGATGGATAGAAAGTCCTGGATCTTGAACAGGCGGACCTTTCCAAGACTTTCATTCACCATTAGGAGAATTGCAATCAGTACCAGCCATTTTCCAAGCATTATTGGGATGTCGAGAAGAGAACCGACAATTCCTGTCTGCATGAACCATGGGAAGGCAAAAACATTCAGAAAGACGGAACCAAGAAGATAGAGCTTGATCATTGAAGAATACTTGATCATGAATAAGTGAGGCCCGGAATACTCGTAGACACGAGCCTCATCAATCATCCCGAGCTCCATGTTGGAGCTACTCTCAAGGGGCAACTGACCGGTTTCAAACAGGAGTAGCATAAAGAAAGCGATTGTAGCAAAAAGGTGATAGAGACCAAGGTAACCAGGTATAGACGTAGACAGAACTGCATTTGTGACGTAAGGATTGTTTGTTCCTGAAATAAGCGCAACTGCGAAGAAAACCATTATGAGAGTTGGTTCTCCGTATGCTGAAAAGGTTGCAGACCGACTCGCACCCATTGCGGATATGTTGTTTCCCGAATTAAGCGCACCAAGAATCAGAAGTACGGATGTAAGCGCAAAAAGGAGACCACCACCGAGAAAGTCCACGGATACTGCAAAAAAATCAGGAAACGGAAGAATCACAGGAATCACGAATGATATTAGAAGGTAGGTACCAAAAACGAAGAAAGGCACAAGGTAGAATATCCTTGTAGAGTTGGCCGGCAGCAGCATTTCCTTTCGGATGTACTTGGCCAGGTCATAGTAAGGCTGGAGAATAGGAGGACCCTTCCTTGCTTCGAACCCAGCTTTCGCCCTGTTCAATATACCAGTGACGAGTGG
This sequence comes from Thermoplasmata archaeon, assembly GCA_021817735.1. Classification (GTDB taxonomy): domain Archaea; phylum Thermoplasmatota; class Thermoplasmata; order Thermoplasmatales; family Thermoplasmataceae; genus JAKAFX01. The sequence continues at coordinate 9,108 of JAKAFX010000030.1, forward strand.
TGCCAGAGCCAAAACCCCGGCTATCTGAATTATCGTCTCTACCCATAACAGCGTCATGTTCTCACTGCGCAACAGACGTCATCAGCTGCTTCAGCGTTTATGGGCGGACGTCATCACCGGGATTCTGGATTTTCAGGAATTACTTAAACCTCTCCTTTCTTCTCCCAGTCGCCCTGACTACCTAAACAGACACTTTTCTACCAGTTTACAAGCTTGGAGTTCTTACTTGCTGCAACCGTGGCTTTTCTACCTCGGCATCTGGTAAACCCTAATCCTGTGTTTGCAGATTTTGCAGTACTTCTTCCCGAGATAGCTTGAGCACACGCATGTGCAAGGCGGGTCTTCATTCTCAAGTACACAGTACTCGCACATATATCACTCAGAACGTGCATAGACAAAAATGAATGACCTTATTTCGCGCAACCATTCTTCTAATTCATTTATCCTTGAACCGCGGAATCCATCTGTCCGCCACTATTTTGCCTTAGTAGGCCACATATTTTTTACGGACAAAGCGGCAAGATCGAACGTTCCACACGCGGACTGGGTTCGCTCCTAAAGATGGAGCCCTGCTAAAATTGTTCAGCAATAAAGGTCAAGTTCAAAGCACAGCAGTGGTCAAATTACCCAGACAATCCTACTGCATATGATGGGTTCCTCGGGCAGACCCCATTTCAATCCATAGCTAGAATACGCTCCCTGATTATCACTTGCACAAATAGTGCAGGTTTGCGCTCACAATGTTAAACTAGGTGGACACGATCTTGCAGTATGGCAGTCCTTTCAAGGGACTTTGAGGATAATCTCATCAGGGCACTCATAGGAGTTGTGGTGATAGTCATTGGCGCATCCCTTGTCTCGACGTCAGTAACTCTTTTTCTTGCCTCCGCTGCCTCCCCAGCTTTCGTGTTTCCTGGGATTGTAGTCCTCTTCGTTGGCCTCGTGCTAATATTCTATGCCCTGCAGATACTTGTCGCAATACTGAAATCCTTGGGAATTGATCTCCAGAAGAAGGGCTAGTACGAGCGGTCTCCTTCCGGAATAGCCATCCTGAGTTTGCTGTTTTTCCTCCTTCGGAGAATGTGGGTTCCCATTGAAATGGTTTCATTTGCACCGAGGAGACGATCTGAGTTCACCCTGCAGAACTTGGTCCATTCTATCCTTCTGTTTTGTGAAATTTTTATACGTCCAGCAGTCGTGCATCGTTGACTCTTAAAGGCAGTTTACCGGTTAGGTCAGCCGTTAAATAATCGCGCTAAACTCATTTTATCAAGGCGAAAAAAATGGTTAGATTGTTTCATGCGGAGACGGAATTCCTGATAAGGGAAGAACTGAACCAGAGGAGAGTTTCAACCTTGCCGGTGTACATCATTTCGACCCTGATGATCCTTTCAGTGATTCTTTTCTATCCCGTTCCTGTTCAGGCTGATTCAATGCAGACCAGCGATGACATATCTGCAGCTTCTGATCAGACAGGATCTGTACAGCCAGATCAAGTAGGAGTGTTAACCCCAGATGCACTAATCCGGGAACTGAATGAGAACCACGTACCATCAATGTACGCGTATCTTCCCAATGTTCTGTCTGCAGGAGAGCAGACCACCCCTGCTCCATTCTACCTGTCGTCTCCTGCTCCTATGGGGATAATGGATTATGGAGTCATGAGCCCGACTGGTTCCATCCAGAAATACCAGTATGACACTTCAACCTTCAATGGGTCCATAATGCTCGAAGGGTTGCAAGTCCTAAGCCTGTCAACCGTATCTGCAGGTTCTGTATCTGTGCAGCTTAATGCTGTGCTGAACCATACTACTATACATGGTAACTCAAATAATGTCTTCTGGGTTCATAACGTAGCACTGTACGATCCATCCAAGGAAACTGTGCAGCTGGTGGATAACATCTGGGATGTTTCTTCTCCAGGGTTTTCATTCCCTGCTGATTACATACTTCAGGGAAATGGTATCACTGTTCCAGGACTACTGTACTATTATGCAGGTCCTGTGATCAAGGTGTCCTCTTCTTTTACCCTTTATCTGCAGGTTACTGCTGGTTTATATGGCAATGAGGATGCTATATACTTTGGTTATTCCCTAGCTGCAAACGAGACGACCTTCATCGAATCTGGACAGTACGACACTGTCGTATTCAACTCCGGAAGGAATAGCGCACCTCAGGCAGGAGACGTGGCAATGTTCCATGTGGATGGAATGAAAACGACACCTTCAGGTCTACTGTATGATGTTGAGTTTGTGCTAGGAGGGCCAGGATCAGGAAGCACTGCGTCAATAATGAATGCTGAGGGCCTAATGAGGCTCTACCTGATGAATTCTGCAACATCCAGCTATTCTTTGACCCCATCTGCTATCAACTCCGGTTCAAACACTGCAGAGACTATCAGCGGCCTATCTGTCTGGTGGTCTTCGGTAAAGAAACCTATGGCCCACATCAGCACTGGTCCTTCATTATTAGTGAAGCTCTGGGGAGCAACGGAAACAGTCTGCGGTGCCATAGCTCTTCAGGGGACGATCGAGCCGCCCAACTCATTCATGTTCATCAACATAGGCACAACCTTCAATGCCAGCTCGGCTGCGTGGGCTCCAATTTCCCCTAATGGATCTTACCGGTTCGCCCTGCCAGGATTTCTTCAGTATTCTGGTGCCGTAATGCTTAGTGATTATTCTATCTACACCTTCAGCCCTGCAGACTATACTAAGAACAGTACTGGAGGGGGCGCAAGCGCAATGGCACTCGCTCAGGCCTTTGAGGAAGAGGAAGGCGGAGGAAAGGGCATGGGCCAGCAGATCCAGGATTACCTCAATGTATCTCTGCCTATAAATACAGGAATGGGAGTATACACGCCTCTTTACGCAAATGGGAATGATCATCTAAAGTATCTAACTGTTGGGAGCAGTAAATCAGGAAGCTATACTGGGAATGGTTCGCAATCCAATCCATTCGTCATAGAGAACTCACCCTTTTCCGGTATCAGCAGCCTTTTCACTAGGGTAAACCCCTTCCTCTATCCTGAATTCTATGGATTACAGATAATGAATACCTACGCCTCAGTGCTTCTCCAAGACCCTCCGGCATATACAGTTGAATATACACAGGTCGGAATCAATCCGTACCCTGGTGGTGTGCTTCCGACACATAACACTCTTGGCTACATGTTTTACAATACATCAGGCATTACTCTGTCCGGTGCAAGGGGAGTCAGTGGATGGTTTCCGTCAACGATGACTGGTATGCCTGCTGCAAATGCAGTCTTTATGGAGTCAAAGGACTTTCTGGTTGCCAACAGCACGTTTTCAGTAATGGGAAGCTCCCTGTTAATATATAACTCCCAGGGTGAGCTTGGTAGCGGCACGGTGTGGGGAAACCACTTTATCCTCAACGATTCAGTGAGCCATTACTCTGAAGTGTTGTTGAACGGCGATATGCCCACTGCCTTATCCGTGTTTAGCTCCGGGAACCTGATCTACAATAATTACTTTGATTCACCGAGATCTGCGTATAGCCCTCGCTTTGACCTTATCACACGAAGCACTAACGTGACGTATGAAAACTCCTGGAACCTGCCTGAAAAGAAGAACCTTTCATACGTGAACACAGTGCACGGTTATAACCTAAGTGGCGCCATTGTGAATGTAAACTACCAGGGTGGAAACTACTGGTACAACTTTGATGGAAGCATCCCCTACAATGATTCGGGAAACATAGCATATGGAGGAGACCTGTATCCCCTCATACTACCAGTGTACACTGTGACTTTCAATGCAATCGGCCTCCCTGCCGACCAGACATGGGGTGTAACTATGCATGGGAAGTCCGCAATGAGCCATGGTGGAGAAGCAGTTTCGTTCCTGGCACCCAACGGCACTTATTCCTACACAATATCAAAGCCGTCCATCTATAGCTTTGAAGCAACATCGACTGAAGTCACTGTAGCTGGAGAAGCTGTTGTCATAGACCTTGTCTTCTCGCTGATTCAGTTTGACGTCAAATTCATTGAAACTGGACTTCCATCTGGATCCGAGTGGTCGGTGGTTCTCAACGGCGTTGTCCTGAACTCAACGACCGACACCGTAACCTTCTTGAAGGAGAACGGCACCTGGAGCTATAGCGTACTGGGTCCTACGAACTACAGTACTCCAGCTCCTGGCGTTGTGATAGTTGATGGGACATCGGTATCTCAGGCTGTTTCCTTCGTCTACATCCTTTACCAGGTAATCTTCAGAGAAAGCGGCCTCCCGGAAGGTGAGTCATGGATCCTGACAGTGGATGGGATGCAATACATCACACCTACAAATTCAGTTACGGTCGACCTGCCAAATGGAACACATGATTATGCCGTGTCGACTTCATGGGACGGATACGCCATACCTTCATCTGGGCAGTTATCCATAGCAGGAGAATCTACCAGCATCAATATCTCATTCGTGGAAAACACATACATAGTGGGGTTCCATGCATTAGGTCTTGCTTCGGGGACTTTGTGGGAAGTCAACTTCAATGGACTGACCTACAATTCAACCACTTCATGGATTTACTTCAGTGTCCCCAATGGAAACTACACTTACAGCATCATGAACGTGACCGGATTCACGGCCAATAACACGACTGGCTTTGTTGTGGTGGATCATGCCGGCGCAACCATAAACGTGACTTTCGCTGAGGTCACTGCAGTTGCGGTAGGGTCGTTCCCGACCTCCTTGGTTATTGCACTGGGGAGCGCAGCGGTTGTGACTGCACTGCTCGTTTCATTCATTTTGCTCAGAAAGCGCGGAATGTGAACTACCTTTTTTATAATCCCATTTTTTTTCACTTTACTCTATTTTACTTTTTCATTTTAGAATTTCTTCTTAACGATGGGTACAGGATTTTCTCTTTATGTGGAAAACCTTAGTTTTTCGGGCCTGGGAGACATGTCTTATGCAATTGTCAGAAGTTGTTTTCGATGCTGAACGCTGTAACTTGCAACTAATAGGCAATAACAAAGCCGGATTCGATCGAAGTAACCCCGCGCTACATTTGGTCCATGATTAAAATGACGTAAGGAGGGCATAACGATTTAAATACAGGTCCCTTGAATGTCCATATGCAGCAAAACACAGTTAGGAAGGCCTGATAATAAATATTTCTCTGTTCGCAATATGTTTCATGTCGTAACCAATAGAAAATTACCGATATCCGACTGAGTAGATATCTCGGCGTTTTATTGACTCAGCTCTTAATTCAGCATCCTTCGTGTTATTGTTATTAAGTCATTTGAACTGGTTAGGGTTAGCTCTAAATACGCGGGGATTGATGATTTTATTTATGGTGACATAAATGAAATTCACGTCATTGTCCCAAGAGCTAGAGAAGACATCGTCCTTCAAGGGAGGAAAGAGGCAGGCAGTGAGATTCACTGTCTACCTGATTTCTGCCCTTATGGTGCTTTCCACGCTGATGGTTTTTTCTTCATCAGCTGGAGAAGTCATGCAGCAGAATGCTATCACGGCAGCCAACCAGGCTGTAACAGTTGAGGTGAATGATCCTTCCGAAGCCTCGTCAAACGATGCAGTTACTATCCTGAAGGCTCTTTCTGACAACAATGTGCCGGCGAAGTTTGCCTACCTTCCCAACTTCGCTGCAGCAAGAACTGGCACTACGGTTGCGCCATATTACACATCAGCCCCAGCTCCGATGGGAGTCGCTGACTACGGAATCATGACCTCAAGCGGGCTTATTCAGAAATACCAGTATGATGCAACCGGAATAAGCGGATCTGCAATGTTTGAGGGGATAACCCCTTTCTACTTGATGAATAGCGCTCCAGGGTCAGTTGCAATCCAGCTCAATGCTGTCCTCAACGGTACAACCATCCTTGGCCAGCCTGACCAGATATTCTGGGTCCATGCAGTCGGGCTTTACACCCCTGCAGCAGGAACGGTCCAGATGATCAGCAACGTCTGGGACATATCGACTCCCGGTTTTGAATTCCCATCGGGTGCAATTCTGCAAGGCAACGGGGCGATGGTGCCAGGCGTGTTTTACTATTACGGCGGACCGACGCTCATTCTTCCCCCTGAGGGTACGCTTATTCTATCTTTGGAGACATCTGTTGTCGACAACCAGGTAATAGTAAACTTCGGGTATGATATCTCAAACACTGAGACCACCTCTGCAACTACAGCAACCTATGACACAGTTGTCTTCAATTCTGCACTGCCAGATTCTTCTATTGCGACAAGGCCCGCGTACTTCCACGTCGACGGATACAGGACAACTCCTTCGGGACTGCTTTATGATGCTGAGTTTGTCGCCACAGGACCCGGAAGCGGGAGCACTACTGTGAGCTACTTTGCAAATGACCAGTTCAAGCTGTCCTACATCAGCGGGGCAACGCTAGCATATACTACCGTGCCGGCTGCTTACAACTATGGATCCAACACTGGCGAGACCATCAGCGGGTTGTCCGTATGGTATACATCCGCCAAGAACCCGATTGCACACCTTAGCCAGGGACCATCGATCCTTGCACCTCTGTGGGGTTCAGCCCTTAGTAAAG
>JAKAFX010000031.1 GCA_021817735.1 Thermoplasmata archaeon
AAACCACTGAATTCATGCCTGGAGAAGTCAGATTCTCTCCCACGGTTATCACGACCATGTCCAGCATGATTCCAAGAAGGTTGTGGGAAAGGCCGATCAGGAAATATCCCAGTGCATAGAACGCTGCGCCCAACACCATTACATTGATGTCATTCATCCGCCTCAGGATCCAGGACATCGGATACTGGCCGCCTACCACTATGAAGCCGTTCACCGCGTATATGTAGCCTATCTGGTTGGTTGGAATGTTCACCACGTTAGCCGCAAATATGGGCAGGGTCACGGAGAACTGCGAGGCTATGAGGGTCACGAAAAATGTTCCGGATGCGAACGCAATGAGATATTTGTCCACCACAAGGAAGCTGTCGAGTCTCCCAAGGCTCCTGGTAGTCCCTGACCTCCTCATGACATAAAGGAGCACTATCAGGAACTGTGCCACACTGGTCATGGAAAGCAGGGCAAATATGTAGTACATGCCAGCGTCGTAGATGAAACCCCCGACTAGTGGCCCAACTGCCCATCCAACGTTTGAAAGAATCCGGTATAGGCTGTACGCCATGGTTCTCTCGGAATCGGTGGTTACGTCTGAGACCAGGGCCGATGCAGCTGGAAACACGAATGCTCCAGATATATTCGACAGGACAAACAGCATCTCAATGTAAAAAACAGGGGCTCCCATGAAAACCAGGTATGCAAGAGCCAGGTAGAAAGCCGCGCCAGTCATGCTACCTGCGAGAAGCATCGCCTTCCTGCCGAACCTGTCCGACAGCCCTCCACCGATCATGCTGAACGTGATGGACACCACTGTGGAGAGAGTGAAGAGAAGCCCAACATAGTAGATGGGAATGTGCTCCTCGTTATGCAGGAAAATTGCCAGGAACGGCCAGCTCATTCCCATGCCGATGGAGCGTATCATTGAAGCTGAAGATACTGCCCACAGTTCGCCCACATTGAGCAGGAGAGCCTTTCTTATATCGTCCACGTTCATGTCTTTCTAGAACCTTCGATGACCTATTTCTTCGACAATAATGCCCTGCAGATAAACGTTGACGGACAACATGTCGCCAGAATAAAATGAAACTGCCAAGCAAACCCGGTATGGAGCGGATTGACGTGCGTGATCCGGGTAATGCTCCTGCCAGACAAGAGTTCTGAGCGAGAAAACATAAATAAGGCACGGAACGAAAGACCCGTTGCCGTGCGAATCCTAAGTCCAGCCTATTCCGGCGTTAACGGGGTGTCACTCGCCAGTGCGGCCCTTGCCGCAGCAAGCCTGGCGATTGGGATCCTGAATGGGGACGCAGAAACGTAGTCCAGCCCTATCCTATGACAGAACTCTATGGTCTTTGGATCGCCGCCCTGTTCACCGCATATTCCTATTTCAAGCCCATTGTTGGCAGCCCTTCCCTTACTCACTGCCATCTTCATCAGTTCACCAACCCCTTCCTGATCGACACTGCTGAACGGATCCTCTGGAAGAATTCCCTCTTCTACATAGTTCGCCAGGAATTTACCCTCTGCGTCATCCCTGCTGTATCCAAAGGTCATCTGTGTCAGGTCGTTGGTACCGAAGGAGAAAAAGTCTGCATACCTGGCTATCTCATCGGCAGTAATGCACGCCCTTGGGATCTCCACCATAGTGCCAAACTTATACTTGATCTTCTTCTTCCCAAGGAATTCCCGGGCGACGTCCTCTAGCCTGCTCCTTATGGTCTTGAGCTCATTGCTGTGCCCGACCAGCGGGATCATGATCTCTGGGAGGATCTCCTTGCCTTCCTCAGCAACTGCCAGGGCCGCTTGCAGAATTGCCTTGGTCTGCATTTCGTAGATCTCCGGGAACATTATTCCGACCCTGCATCCCCTGAATCCCAGCATTGGGTTGAACTCCTCCATGATCTTCACTGTCTTCAGCAGTTCATTAAGTTCAACAAGTCGATCATGGTCTTTCCCCCCAGGCTTGTCCCCTGTCCTGAGCCTTATGTCGAAGATCTCAGATATTAGCTGTTCCTTGTCCGGAAGGAATTCATGCAGCGGAGGGTCCAGCAGCCTTATGATGACCGGAAATCCTGCCATTGACCTGAAGAACTCAGTAAAGTCGGATATCTGCATTGGGAGGAGACTGTCCAGGTGCTCCTTCCTCTCCTGCTGTGACCTGCTCATGATCATCTTCCTCATGATCTGGATGCGATCATTACCGAGGAACATCCTCTCTGTCCTTGCCAGGCCTATGCCTTCAGCCCCGTGCGACCTGGCCATGATAGCTTCATCTGGGGTGTTTGCATTTGCCCTTATCCCGAGCCTCCTGAACTGGTCTGCATATTCCAGCAGTGTAGCAACTTCCGGTGAATTTGACGAAGTTTCCATCTCCATTCGTCCACCATAGAATTCGCCTGAACTGCCGTCAACCGTGATTATATCTCCCTCCCGGAACTCCTGGCCGTTGACGTGCATCGTCTTTGCAGAAGCATCGACATGGATCATCTCTGCGCCTACCACAGCGGGTTTTCCCATGGCCCTGGCAACCACCGCTGCATGAGATGTCATCCCGCCTTTCTGCGTCAGGAACCCCTCTGAACATGACATCCCCCTGACATCATCGGCAGTAGTCTCCGGCCTCACAAGAATCAGCTTCTTTTTCTGTTTGGAGAGTTCTACCGCCCTGTCCGATGAAAACACAATCTCCCCTATCGCTGCACCCGGTGAAGCTGCGAGGCCTTTTCCTGCAGGCTTCCTGCTGGGGTCCCTCTTCAGCTGAGGATGAAGGGTGATGTTGAGAGTTTCAGGGGTTATCCTTGTGATAGCCTGCTTTCTGTCAATCCTTCCCTCCTTTACCAGGTCAACTGCTATCTTCACTGCAGCCCTTGCTGTTCTCTTTCCCACCCTAGTTTGCAGTAGGTATAGTTTTCCCTTCTCCACGGTAAACTCGATATCCATCATGTCCCTGTAGTGGTCTTCCAGTTTTTCCACGTAGCTCACCAGGGTCTTGTAGGCTTCCGGTAGTTCCTTCTCCATGTCTTCAATGGATCTCGGTGTCCTGGAACCAGAAACAACATCCTCGCCCTGCGCATTGGTCAGGTATTCCGCAAAGAGCCGACGTTCCCCGGTGTTGGGGTTTCTTGTGAATGCAACGCCCGTTGCGGAGTCATTACCCATGTTACCGAAGACCATTGAGACTACGCTTATGGCAGTACCCATCGTATCTGGGATCCTGTTAATCTCCCTGTATGCCACTGCTCGGTCAGCATTCCAGGATCTGAATACCGCTTCCATGGACAGCGTAAGCTGTCTTGTTGGTTCCTGTGGGAATTCCCTGTTGTGCTTCCGGTAAACTCCATGATATGAATTTATGAGTTCCTTCAGATGCTCAGGTTTCAGGTCGCTGTCGTACTTGAGTGAGTTCTTCCTCTTGATCTCGTCGAGTGCACTCTCGAAATCAGCCTTTGGTATGGTGAGCACTACACTGCCGAACATCTGCATCAGTCTCCTGTATGAGTCGAGTGCAAACCTTTCGTCCGCAGTCCTTGAGGCCAGTCCCTTCACGGTCTGGTCGTTAAGACCTACGTTGAGGATAGTGTCCATCATGCCTGGCATGCTCACTGGTGCGCCTGACCGGACTGAAACCAGCAGGGGGTTTGAGGCATCACCGAACTTCTTTCCTGATTTTTTCTCCACTGCATGGAGTGCCTCCATGGACTGGTCGAGCATACCCTCCGGAAACTTCCCATTTTTAAGGAAGTCCCTGCATGCCTCCGTTATGATCGTGAAGCCTTCCGGCACGTTGAGCCCGAGGTTGTGCATCTCTGCAAGACCTGCGCCTTTGCCGCCCAGAAGATCGACCATTTCCCTGCTTCCTTCCTCGTAAAGATAGACGTACTTCTTGTTCACGCTCAATTATGGCTTCACGATAAAACTAAATTTCTAAACACTTAAATACCAAGAATTCCACAATTAATCATGCAAGTATCGTGTGACTCCATTGCAGTCAAATTTCTTATTCAAGCCGGGATTTACGGTAAAGATTTATTATGGATAGACACATCACCCGCACTTCGTTCGGTGACATATCATATCTCCGCAGGGATGGAAGATTCCCGGTACTGTTCCTGCATGGCCTTGGCGGGACAGGCAACTCATGGCTCAGGCTGAACAGGTACCTCAGCACGGATCTGGGGGTCTTCTTCCTCGATCTACCAGGACATGGCAGATCCTCTAAGCCTGTGGTCGATTACACCGTGGACCTGCAATGCAGCGTTATCGATGAGTTTCTGCGAATAAATGGCATCGTGCCTGCTGCCATTGTTGGAAGTTCATATGGTGGCTGGATCGCGGCGAGGCTCGCTTCGTCAAGAATCAGTCCCCGGTTCCTCTTCCTTTTAGATAGTGCAGGACTGAACCCGTCAGTGGCGCAGATTGGAAAAGGTGATGAATTCGTAGAAGCGGCAATGTCCATGAGCAGATATAACAGGAGAGAGGTCATAAGTAATATCGTCAGGAACAACTCGCTGGAGTCACAGAAACTCAAACCTGCGGAACTCGCCTCTATCCGTGCAAGAACCCACATTATATGGGGATCAGAAGATGAGATGATACCGGTGTCCTACTCCAGGCAGTTTGCTTCTATGATCCCTTCAAGCACTCTACACGTCATCAATGGCGCAGGACATCTGCCTCACATCACTAATCCGGAGCAGGTTTCAGAAATAATTAACAGAACCTTCCTTGAGTGAGTAACTCCCCGGATCTTCTTCGGCCCTAGAATTCCGGATTGATTCAAAGACCCCTGGATCGATAGCAGCCCTTAGTATTCCGTTTTCTGAGCGGATCGTCTGTATCCTCACGCCAAACCCGTCTGGGTAAGGCCATACTGCGATGGAGTTCCCACCGAACAACTCTCCTGATGAGTTGACGGAGAATGCGGAAATCCTGTTCTCCAGCGCCCTGGATTCCACGTACATGTGCCACTCCCTGTGAAACTGCGAGGGGATGAGAGATGGATTCAGGATCATGACCACACCGTTGAGTGCAGAAATCTTCGAGAAATAAGGAAAGTCAATGTCGTAGCATATTGCGACGGAAATCCTGCCAAACCTTGTGTTGTAAATGTTCAGGGAATTCCCAGGTGCCATGGATCCCCTCTCGGCCCTGTAAGGAATCATCTTGTGCTGCCATGCGACAAGGCGGCCGTCGATTATCACGGGCGACGAGTTGGAATAGCCCATACCGTTCTTCAGGGAGAAACTGCCTGGAACTATGATGCTCTTAGTTTCCCTGGATATATCCAGGAAGTAATCTACTGCAGGGTTGCTCTCTTCAAGAGTGTCAGTGATCCATTTCTCCGGGAGTAGCATCACATCGAACTCTTCTTCCTTCAGGATAGAATCTATCTTCCTTACCTCACTTGACTCAAACTCCGCGAGAGACATCCTGCCGGGTTCGATCCCAAGCAGCCTGATCATTGCTTCCTTCCTGACATGAGAAGGCCGGAGACATGCCTTATGACCTCCATCATGTTCTTCTCCTTTGTCCCTGGAGGGAGATTCCTGGTTTTTTCCTTATCCACCAGGATATAGCCTGAGTGAACTTCACCGAATGGACCTCCGGGGACCTCGAGATCGTTGTAGACTATGAGGTCAGCCCCAGTCTCGTCAAGTTTCTCCTGAACTGATTTTGGGGATTCCCCCGAAGAGAGCCTGAATGCCACCATAATGCCGTCAAAGTGCTTCCTTACGGCATGGATAACCTTACTTCTGGGAAGCAGTGAAATTGAAACAGGCTCTCCGCTGGGGATCTTGGTAGATTGAACTTTTTCCGGTTTGAAGTCAGAGAGGGCAGCGCAGACTATGACCCCATCGTAGTGCTTTCCCCTCACTTCATCTTTTGCAATGGCCTCGAACCTGTCTGTTTCGTGGCATTCCCTAAATTCAACGTAATAAGGAAGATCCCTGCTACAGTTTCCGACGTAAGTGATGCTGGCACCCATTCTGAAAGCGTTCCTCGCGAGCCAGTACCCAGATATCCCCGTCGACCTGTTTGTAATGACTCTCACGGGATCAATGCCCTCCTCGCTTCGGCCAGAGAGTATGAGTATCCTCTTTCCCCTCAGAGGCTGCTTCGATAAGGCTCTACATGCATAATCAATAAACTCTGTGCTCCCCTGTATCTTGGCCTTCCCATCCTCCACCTTTGGATCCATAATGGTTACTCCGTTTTCCTTCAGCCTCTGGATGTTTTCCATGTTGAACGGGTTCTGCATCATACCCATGTGCATTACAGGGGAAACCACCACTGGCAGTTTGAGGCCGATTGCATTGGAAAAGAAGAGACTGGGGGGAGTGTCGGATATACCCGAGGCCATCTTCCCAATTGTGTTGAACGTTGCAGGCGCCACAATCATAATGGTGTTTTCAGGATCCTCCTCGAGAAGTGATATATGCTCAAGCTTCCCGCTAATCTCCGTGATAACTTCGTTTCCCGAAGCCCATCTGAATAGTTCAGCTGAAACCATCTCCGTGGCATCGCTGCTTGCGACCACATGGACCACTGCTCCCTCACGCCTGAAATCCCGAATGATATCCAGGGTTCGGTAGAGTGACACACTCCCGGTCACTGCAAAGAATACTCTCCTGCCATGAAGGGCGCCTTCCCTGTTTATCTGGAATTCATCCAGTTCCCATCGCCCCTGTACAGATACCAGTTACCTGAGCCCCTCGCACACTCGTTCCCCTGCCCGTCATAAATGATCATCTCTGAATATGCTATTGTCTTCCCGATCTTGATACTCCTTCCAACGGCCCTTACTGGACCGTTGGATATTGCTTTCAGGAAGTTCACCTGCATGTCAACTGTCACCTGATTCATTACATCCGGGTCCCTGGTCATTATGCAAAGTCCGCCCACCAGGTCGCATAGGGACATTATGGCTCCTCCGTTGACTATTCCTCCCATGCGCATTATCTTCTCGTCGAAGGGGACAGACACTTCGATGCTGCCCTTGGATGCCTCTATAACTTCGATGTCAAGGTTCCTCAGGAATCCATCCTCTTTAAGAAGGAACCTGAGTTCATCCGCGCCAAGTATCATCGAATACCATATTGTGCCTATATGAAATATTTTTCAGGTAAGGTCGATCCGATGACTTATCATATAACTGGTTAACTAATATGGGTTTTTCAGTGAAATGGCGCCTTTGCCGAACACCAGCATATACGGGCTTGCTACGCCTGCAAATCAATATTAATGTTGATATCATTTATAGGAGTGGTCGTCAGTTCTGAAAGGTTTGAAAGGATAGTCGGCATGCTAAAAATGCTGGGTCTGTCTTCCTACGAGGCGCAAGGTTTTGCAGCTCTGGTGTATCATGGGGTTGCGAATGCTGACACAATTGCTGACACTGCACAGATCCCAAGGACTTCAGCATACAAGGTAATGGAATCACTTGTGGAACAGGGATATGCAAAGGAAACTGATGGGAGGCCAAAGATGTTCAAGCCTGAGGATCTTTCCACTATCAGGAGGAACGTTGACCTCAAGATCCAAAACCTGTTCAGCGACCTGAAAGAATTACAGGATCAGCTTCCGTCCAAGGGCGAACCACAGCTGATATATACGATATACGGCCACCAGAAGGTTATGGATAAGCTTGTTGAGATGATCAACCTGACCGAACAGGAGCTTTTCATAGCCACCCCAAGGATCAGCGAGATAAGGAATGATCTTAAGAAGCCCATAGAGAATGCCATAAAGAGAGGGGTTAGAGTTGTGTTCGTGACTCCCCCCAACAAGCGAGTCCCGGAGAATGCTGAGGCTTTCAAGAAGGAGGGCATTGTGGCCACGGATGTTGCAAGTGACAAGGTCAGGGCGATGATAGCTGGACCGGACCTAGACGAATGCGGTTATACGGATAACCCGGCTCTAGCGATGCATGTATACCAGTTCATAAACATGCTTATCCAGCGTTAGAACCGGTTTAGCCAACAGTATGATGACCTCAACGAGGAAAATAATTATATTTGTCTCCATATGGCAGGGGAATGGGGCTATTGGATGAGATAATCCTTGGTGGCCATATTTCAACCGCAGGAGGTATTTACCTTTCTCCCGAAAGGGCTGCTCAGTTTGGTTTCAGATCGTTCCAGATATTTTCTAAGAACCAGATGCAGTGGAAGGCAAAGCCAATAACTGCGGATGATGCCGAGAAATTTGTTTCAGGATCAAGGAAGAGAAAGTTCTCCAAGTTGATGGTTCATGCCTCTTACCTGCTAAATATGGGCTCGAAAGACGGAGATCTCTCTCAGAAAGTCAAGGATGGCCTGAAAGAGGAACTCAAGAGAGCAGACCTGCTACAGATTGAGTACCTGGTGATACACCCAGGATCAGCAACTGGGACCAACGAATCAAGTGCCATCAGGAACATATCGGAAATGATTAACTCCACATTCTATGACGGGATGAAAGTGATGCTGCTCCTGGAGACATCTGCTGGACAGGGCAGCACTGTTGGCCATAGTTTTCAACAGCTCGCTGCGATGATTGACGGAGTGTCAGAGAAGAACATGATTGGAGTCTGTTTCGATACCTGCCACGTGTTTGCCGCAGGTTATGATATCAAGTCGCCCAGTGGGTATGCTGAGACTTTTGATCAGTTTGATTCCACTGTTGGCAGGCATTATCTCAAGGGTTTTCATCTTAATGATTCCAAGAAGGATAGGGGTAGCAGGGTAGACCGGCATGAGCAGATTGGGAAAGGATTGCTTGGGCTTGAGGGCATCTCAAACTTCATCAATGACAAGAGCCTTAGGGAATTCCCTATGGTTCTTGAGACACCAAGCGGCGAATCTGGCTACCCGTCAGACATCAAAGCGCTTGAGTCTGTTTTCGGGAAGGTACAGTAATGAGAGTAAAGCCCTTCAGACCACTGATCTATCAAGGAGAGATTGCTACCTTCGTGGCTCCTCCCTTTGACACAATCCTCAAGTCACAGGAGGATGACCTGAAGAGAAACCGCGAAAATATCGTACATCTGACTCTTCCTGCCGAAAGCGACGGCATGGGTACACCCAGGCAGATCATAGACCAATGGATTTCAGAAGGCAGAATGAAGCGCCCAGACAGGGACATCATGCTACTGGTTTCACAGGAATTCTCCCTAGCAAACCAGAGCCTGCAGAGACTTGGCATCATAGCCCTTGCGGGCATCTATCCCATCGACGGGACTGTTAAGCCGCATGAGAGGACATTCGATGGCCCAAGGAAGGGCCGGATGCAGCTCATGTCTACTCTGGGATGCCAACCTGAGCCGATATTCTTGCTGGTTTCCAGCTCAAAGTTTGAGAAGCTACTCAGAACTGCACTGCAGTCCTCGTCAAAATTGTTCTCATTCGAAGAGCCGCTCAATGTCGTGAATAATATCTACCTGCTGGAGGATCAGGTAATTATTGAAGATATAAAGAAGTCACTGGAGAACGAGAACTCCATTGTGGCCGATGGGCACCACCGGCTTGCAGCAACACAGGCCCTTGCTGATATGAGTGAGGGAAGTGCGAGGGAATTCTGGAGCTATTCAATGGCTTATGTCACATCAGTGCATGATCCAGGTCTCCTCATATCTGGGATCCACAGGATAATCAAGACAGAAATTACTAACAGGGACTGGCTTCAACGCCTGCAGACATATTTTGACGTTGAGACGAGAGACGATCTTGCGAAATCACAGGGCCTGGTGTTATATGACGGCCAGTATCATTACCTGAAGGTAAAAAAGGAAGCTGTTATGCCTCTTCTTCCAGCGTATACCCCTGAGATGGAGGTACCACTGACAGCAGTCGTCAATGAAATTGTTTTTGCGAAATGCCTGGGACTCACGGAGATTGAGGTAGAAAGGAGCATCCTTTATACCAATGATCTTGCTGAGGCAATCAGGAGTGTCGACGGTAAGACAGCCATTATGTCTGTGATCATGCCGCCCTGGGAGAAGGAGAATTTTATAAGGATTGTTCTGAAGAATCAGATATTGCCGCAGAAATCCACTTACTTCTATCCTAAGATTCCATCCGGGATTGCGGTCAATTGTCTGGAACATTAGGCTTAAGGATCCTGGCGGGATAAAAACCGTTCTCACTTGTCAGGTTAACCTTTCATATCGATTGAAAGGTTAAATATTATCTGTGATATAATATGGAAAGAAAGATATATTTGGTTCTGGCAGTTGTGACTTCCGCAATCCTGATCGGTTTATCCGCAGGAGCCATTTATGTTCCACCTGCTCAATCTTCTCAGTCCGCCTTGCCGTATAATAACGCATATACCATAACACTGGTTGTCAAGGACAGTTACTTCAATTCAACACTTGGAATGGAGCCTGCATTCTATGTGCTGCAAAATGGAACATTGAGCAGTTCTTCGGTTATTCGGCTTCCTGTGGGAGAAATAATACGGATGAATATAGTCTCGTATGATACAATGGTGAGTCCACCCTTCTCTACTTCATATTCACAGGTTATGGGTACCATAGACAATCAGATTACTCTCTTAAGGGGTAATACCAGCCTTGCTTCTTACAGTACGCTCTCGCATGGGATCTCGGTGTCTTCCATTCCCTATGCGGATATTTCCCATACATTCACCATAGGCCTGGCAAACGAGACGGTGAATATCCCAGTGGAGACAGGGTACAATGTCACTGCATTTTTGGAGATTGGGCAACCTGGCACGTACAGTTGGGGATGTATGTGCCCCTGTGGCGATGTACCCATGGGAACACCCGGCTGGATGATGGGGGCAATTGAGGCCTACTGACCGTAGGCCCAAGATCTTTTCCCTGCTTCCTTCACTCGTAGTACACGTATGACCTGTAAAGCCTCGTCAGTGCAGCGAATATTATGAAGAGTAGACCCAGTCCAATCCCATAAAGGGATCCATTGTAAGAGCCATCTGGAGGAATCACCATCATAATTGAAACGAGCGCAATTGCACAGAATGCGTAACCTGCACCCAAGAATGTGTAGCTGCTTCCTGACATCCTCTTCTCAGGCTTCTGAGTTATCTCAGGGAGGATTCCCAGGATCAGCGCCACTGCGATAACAACCAGGATTGCAGTAATTACTAAAGTTATGATCATTGCTGTAGCAGCTGCAAAACCTGGAGATGCAAGATACCCAGATATAGTAATTCCAGAAGCAAATGCAAACACTGCGATCAACGTTAGCAGGATTACCAGCATAGGTAGCGTGGCTTCCTTCATATTGTCCGACTTGACTTCTTCTGTTACATATTTTGTTATGAGATATACTGGGATAATTATCGCTGCAAAGAACAACAGAAAAGCCCAGTAGTCAACAGGTACGCCGGGATCCACTGCTCCCCAAATCGATAGCCCTATGAGGTAAGCTATCCCTGCAATTCCAAGTGCGACGTGCACTGGGCGATTCTGCATCTCGAGATCTTCGCTCCTATCAAGGATCGGAAGCAATAGAAGGTACAGCAAAGGTATCCCAATGAATATCACAGTCCCCCAGAATGGTCCAACTGTAATTGAGAGTTGGAAATCCAGCTCCTTGTATATGAATAAAAGGAACCAAGGTGGATAGGCTGGAGCGGCAGCGGCTGCTGCAGTCCCTGGCGCGGCCTGGGGAAATGGGGAGAACAGGATTGGAACGTTTGGAAGAACTGCTAAGATCGAGGGGATGAGAATGATTATGCCAGTCACAAGGAACATTATCTGAGACATGTAGATCATATTGTACGGGTACCACGGCTTGTATTCCTTGTTCTCCTTATCTATGAGGGGTGCCTTATCTGCACCCTTCTCCACCTTTGGCATGATGGTGTTGTACTCTGCGATGAAGAAGTGGAGTGCGAAGAGGACTCCAATTGAAGCTGCCAGTACTATGTGCCATCCCAGCAGCCTGCTGAATTGAGATATGGAAGAGCCACCTCCATAGAAGACAAGCGCAAGCCAGAATCCTACGCTCTGGATAGGAAACTGCTGAGCTATTCCTTTACCAACATCTATGGCATCAGCCGAAAGGACGTCTCCACTCATTGAGTAACCGAAATAGCCTACACCTATGGTGAGAATAAGTAGGATAATGCCTGTCAGCCACTGTATCTCACGCGGCTTCTTGTATGCCCCCACGAACAGGTTTCTGAGCAAGTGAAGGTATACCAGTACTATCATGGCATAGGCGCCGTAAAGGTGCGACGTCAGGATAATGGAGCCATACGGAGTATTATTAAGGAAAGCCATTGTGCTAACATAGGCGTTGGAAGGCTGGTAATAGAAAAGCAAGACCAGGCCAGTTAATGCCTCGTATAGAAATGCTGTCATCACCATTGCTCCAGTCCAGTACCAGAATCCTCCCTTTCCCCTCATATAGTCCGGGACTTTTCTGGGGAGTGGCTGAGGATCGTTAAATATATTCTTTACGAGGGATGCACTCTCTCCGACGAGAGAAGGCATACTCAGGATCTTTGACGATGAATCTTTGTCACTCATTATTATGGCGCCTCACTTGTTACCGTAGTCTTGGTAGTTCCTGAAGGGAATGGTGTTCCTCCGCTAAGATCAGAAGGCTGTCCGTAGATTGTTGGTCCAACGAGCCCCGCAGCAGAGTATGTGTCGGTGGATGAATCCCAGTTAAGCGTAACATTTGGTAATGGGTGAGTCGTAGGACTTGTAACCACAGAGAATCCTGTATATGGATCATATGTGCTGCCATGGCAGTCGCAATGTATCTTCCCTGGAAAATTTGCCGCTGATGGTGAATGAAATCTAATTTCTGGAGGCTTGCATCCCAAGTGCTGGCATATTGCGCTTGCAGCAACAACCGACTTATATGGTCCGGTTCCTCCGGGCGAGGGAAAAGATCCACCTGCAGGTATGGGAACGTTGGCGATAGGTTTGACTACAACGTCATTGTTGGAGGAGTCACCAAGCCTGAGGAGAAAATTAGGGTCCGACTGAAGGGGATAGTTGAAAGTCACTATCTGCGGGTTGTTCACCACTAAATCCGTGGTCTTTATGGGGTTTCCACTTGAATCTACAAGCTGCATCGTTGGGAATCCTCCCGTGACCCCAGAGACAGCAGGCGTTATATTCTGGAGTGCCCCCCTCAAAACGCCAACGGATACTGCTGCTGCCCCAAGGAGTGTCATGTACTTCAGGAAATTTCTCCTGGAGTTGTCCTTAGCAGGATCATTAACTTTACCTTCTGTCATCCTTGACACAACCTGCCTTCAGGACACGTTTATGGTTCCAGTCATCCAGCCGCTGGTCGCCATTGCTCCGCTCCATCCATCTGGACCGTATCCGCAAGGAATGAAACACTGCCAGACGAAAGTGCCTGTGGTATTGAGGTAGAACTGCGCTGTGACTACTGACATACCGGGAGAAGGCACGTTAACTACTATGTTGGATCCACTCAGTATGGTGAAGGTATGAGCAACGTCGTAACCTCCAGTTGTATTATTTCCCTGCCACGGGAAGTTTGATACCTGAAGGCCGCTTGGGATCGATACGTTGCCGGTGGAGGATGGGGGGAGAGTCACGTTGACATTGGTGCAGTTGTACATGTAGCCCTTGTCACCTATCGTTCCAGTGAAATTTGCATACTCGCTCTGATTGGATGTCCCGGTTTGACCAATGACTTGCGAGAGTCCGTAAGAGTCATAATCAATGAGTTTCAGTGTTATGAGTTGATGTGCGGGCAGATTTATATATGCAGATGAAGCGAGTGACCCGTTTGGTTCAAGCACCAAGTACGCGGGCTGGTCGTGATTTATGGTGCTGTTTGAGTACCATCCGCTGGGAACTATTACAAGAGTCAGTGATGTGGAAGTAGGGGCGGTCGAGGTCGGGTGTGAAATAGTTGACCCGTAGTAGGCAGCTCCGACAGAAATGCCTCCGACTACGACGATCGCCAGAATTATTGTATAGAACAACCTTTCTGTGTTCATTGCAACTCTGAAAATGCAGTATCATAATAAATACTTACCTAACATCTTAGTTCAAGCAAAGGCTGAGCAAGCAATCCAACCTTTCAAATGCGCTGTCCTGAGAGAACGTAAGGAAGGCTTTACATGCACGTGTGGTAGTCCACTATAAATGCTCTCAGATTCTATCTGAAATGAACATTTACTGAATATTTTGCCGCTATATTTTCATTACCGAATCTGTTCCTTTGAGAGCGCTTGAATCCCAGGCGCTTTTTTGCGGAATCGCCAGATTGATTGTTCTACATCAGTATTTCCAGGGCAATTCGTTCTGAGTAGTCTTTTTATCAGCGATACCGTTTATGTGTGGAAAAACCATTCGCGTTATCTGCCACTGTAGCTTAGCTGGTTGAGCAGCTGATTCGTAATCAGCAGGTCGGGGGTTCAAATCCCTCCAGTGGCTTATATCATAGAATTGTCGGGGTTTTCAGTTTGCATCGAAAGTATTCCTATAAGTAATGGACAGTTGAACCATTGCATTCTTCTCTTGTTTCAATGAGTATTCAGTTAATCAGCACGTTGGTTTCATTCGTTTAGACTAATGTGCGGTCGACCAAGCCTCTTGGGTAAGAAACGCAACGATGAGGCGCATCAGATAAACCAGCGGGAGAGAGAGTATCCTTTTCATTCAATCCCTTGCTCTTCGAATGAAAGGACCAGAGATAATTGGTTAGTCTCAAATTAGGTGGATTTTATCGTTGGGTCTCTCAGCCACGGTGTGAACACAAGGCCCACCAGTATTCCTTCTGGGCTCAGGAAACGAGAGACGGTCTGTCCATAAGGTTCCTTGAAGCAGTCCACTAAGAGCCTATACCCCTTCTCCTCATTTCTTCAGATGCCTGTTGCACATCCTCGACTTCAAACTCAAGCCATGCCTGAGGTTTTGGCATTTCTTCTGGCCATACTTTTGTCCCAAAGCAATCTTCTGCTGCAAGTGAAAGAGGCCAGATAGCGAAAGCCTTGGAACCGTCTAGTCCTTGAGCGTCCATATAGCCTCCTTCGTACTCATTAAATTCAATTTCAAGGTCCTTAGAGTAAAGTTTCCTTGATGATGACAGGTCATCAGGAATTGGCCCAAATCCTGCCATAAACAATAATCTCATTGTAAATGATATAATAAGTTGAATTATTAAAATTTAGTAAAGTTATCCAACGACCTATTCTACTATCGGCAATTTATTCAAATTAAAAATCTTGATTTTGGGCAGAGTCTTTGGCCCTGTTTTTTTTTGCATTTTAGCAGTTCCTTCCCGATAGAGGCGGAGTAGTCAAAATTATTCTATTCAGGATGAGTAGTGAATGCTGCGATTGTGTTCACGAGCAGTTTTTTAATTTATAGGCACTATTTGCTGAAAGCAACTAGTGAAAGCATAAAGTATTATAAGATGCACAATTTAATTACTTGAATTGATAGACGACATTTTCAGGGTAACGGTGGCAACAAAAGACGGGGCATACTTCCTTACTCCCGAAGAAGGAAGGGAGAAGTGGGAACTTAGCAAGCCTTTCCTTCCTGAGGAAAATGTTAACAAGGTTGTTAGTGATGGACAAGAGAACCTGTTCGCTGCAACTTTATCTGAAGGAGTCTTCAAGTCAAGAGATGGGGGGAAAACCTGGAAACCCGCTAGCCGGGGACTCCATGTCAGGAAAGTTTGGGAAGTAGCTGCT
>JAKAFX010000093.1 GCA_021817735.1 Thermoplasmata archaeon
ACCAACTATATTGACATTAGCAAGATCATAAACACCTATTATAGGGAACCTGAAAAGGCTTTGATTGCCGCCTCAGGTGGAACGCTATGACCGAGGGTGACAGGCGAAGAGTATCCAGAAGAAGGCCGGTCAAGGGACCGGTTTTTGAGCCTGACAAAACAGAGACCACAGCTCCACAGGTCAATGAAGATAACGTTTACCCTGGTGGCATTGAGGAACAGGAAAACCGGCAGGATGCAATGCCAGATAGCGAGAATACAGGAGCCCAGGATACCCCGAGAATGTCAGCGAAACCAGTAACTTCTGAATTTGCTGGCCAAGAACCAGACCAGGGAAACGAGGCCCCGGTGGAGTACAGAAGAAACTACACAAGCGCGGAGGATCAGGAGTCATCCCTCAGTGGCGTTGATCTTAGCTCCATCGAAGATATCGAGACCAAGGAGAAGGAAAAGATCTCAGGGGAAGACGCTCAGGATGAAAGAAGGAGCAAGAGAGTCTCCCGATTCAGGAAGCCGAAGGAGAGCGCCAAGGAGAAAGAAGAAGAGAGCCCTCATAGCGTTCACGCTACCAAGGCCACCGAAAAGGTCACTTATGGAAGAATGTTCCCGAAGCGGAAGCACGGGACCAGCGAGATCGTTCCAGTTGAAAACGAACTTGTTCAGCCGAGCAAAATAGCCCCCAGAAGCAAGAACAAGCTCAAGTACAACAGGGTCACAAGGAACCTATCGCGGTCAAACCTTGTGGTACCAGAAGATGAGATCAAGCCAAAGGGGGTTGCAAAAGTTGTTGTTCCAAATCCTCCTGCAGCCCTGAAATATGGCTTGAAGATGTTCAGGTCTTACTATGCCCCAAGAGAAGACAAATACCAGAAGCTTGAGATGAATCTCCGGAAATCCAAGATGTCCTATTCTGCCGTCCAGTACATGTCACTGGCTTCCTTCTACACGTTCATATCCGTAGGCGTCATCGCCGTGCTTTCGGTCATATTCCTCCTGCTGCTTGGGCCAATAGGGATTTTTGGGATACTGTTCGGGGCCATAGCAGTCATAATGTTTGCTGCCATATTTTTCAGCCTCCCGTCGTCGGCCTCTAACCGGAGGAAGAAGGATATCAACAACAAAATACCGATGGCAATAAGTTACATTGCCACAATGGCCTCTGCGGACCTGCCCATAGACAAGATCATGAGAGAGCTGGGAGACAGCCAGGAATACGGGGAGATCTCGAAAGAGGCGAGATCCATCTCCATGGCATCCAGCCTGTTTGGGAATGATATTATAACGGCCATGAGGGAGGGGGCCAAGTATTCACCTTCTCCCAAGTTCGCCGAGTTCCTCCAGGGGATTGTTACGACCGTGACTTCAGGAGGAAACCTGAAGGAATACTTCAAGACCAAGGCAGTCCAGTACCAGGAGGAACTTAACACCATCATAAAGAGCAACGGAGAATCCATTGGGGTCCTTGCGGAGAGCTACGTAACCGTGGGTGTAGCATTCCCGCTCATGCTGATTGTCATCCTTGGAGTCGTTGCTGCATTGGAGGCTTCTGCAGGCATGACAATTGTATTATACCTCATCGTTTTGATGATTATTCCACTGATAACTGTAAGCTTCGCATTCATGATCGCCAGCACCATTAAGGAGGTCAACGTTTGAAGACTAAATTCATGGCCCTTATTGCAGCAGGCGTCGCTGCAGGGATGTTTGTTGTTCTGTACTTCCTCATAACTGTTGCATTTCCAACTGTGCCATTCGACCCCATATTCGGGGTGTCGGTCTTTTTCATCATTCTTTTCCTGCCGTATGGCTACTTCGATAACATAGAAATGAAGATGGTATATGATGCAGAGCGCAGGGTTCCAGACTTTCTAAGGGACCTTGCAGAATACACCACCTTTGGTATGCCTATTTCCGCTGCAATCGTCAGGGCATCAAGCGGTGAATATGGTTCCCTTACAGGCGAGATTCGGAGAGTGGCATCCATGATCTCATGGGGGATTTCTGTGGAGGAAGCCCTTAAGGATTTCGGCAAGTCCATAGGCTCAGACAATGTAATCAGGGCAGGGAAGATAATTGTGAAGGCTGCGGAATCAGGATCAAACATCTCGGACGTCATGACAATGGTTTCTGATTTCTATTCACAGATGCACCTGCTCCGGAATTCAAGATTCGCTGAGATGAAGAACTACACAATGGTCATGATGATCTCCTACGGAGTTTTCCTGTTCGTCATGATCACCCTTGACATCGACTTCCTGCCAAAGATAGGAGTTGGCGGATTTTCTCTTGGAACTGGATCGGCTACCTCGAGCATTGCAGGCGTAAAGGAAGCTTTCAACATGGGTCTCGTGGTGCAGGGTGCAGGTACGGGCATTATTTCAGGAGTCCTCAGGGATGGAAGGGTTAGCTCAGGCATCATGCTTGCCGGAATAATGCTCACAGTCAGTCTTGTCATACTTGAATTAATAGGTGGACTCTGAATGCTGAGAAGAAGACAGAAGATAGAAGAACCAGAGGAAATTCGGCTATCCGAGAAATCTGAGCCGGATGATCTTTCATTTGATGAGATAGTACCTTCGATGGTGTACTCCAGGGTATTCGTTGACCGCGGCACCAAGGAGACTGTTTACCACCTCATCGAGCCGTATGTGGATGATGAGCTCATAGATATCATTGAAAGAATCAAGACTGAATTCTACTTTAGGGTCGCAGACCAGACCCTCACCTCCAAGGACAAGAGAAAGGACTTTGAACCTATCTACTCCCAGATTGTCAAGGATCTCAAGATAAACCGCCAGAAGAACGACATGACCATAATCAAGTATTACGTGGAACGGGACATAGTGGGGTTTGACAAGATCAATGGATTGATGCTGGACCAGAACATTGAAGATGTTTCCTGCGACGCCCCAAATATCCCGGTATACATATTCCACCGTGTGCAGGGGTACATTCCGTCAAACGTAGTTTTCAGGTCGGAGGATGACCTAAATACGTACGTGAAGAGGATGGTGCAGAATTCAGGCAAGCACATATCCATATCAATCCCGATCATCGATGCAACGCTCCCAGACGGTTCCAGACTCCAGGCTTCGCTTGGGAGGTATATTACCAACAACGGTCCGGCGTTCACCATCAGGAAATTCAAGAGCAACCCCCTCAGCCCGGTCAGCCTCGTAATGGCTGGATCTGTTTCTGCAAGGATTTTCGGATACCTGTGGGTCCTTACCGAATACGGCTCCAACATGATGGTTGCCGGAGGTACAGGTTCAGGGAAGACCACACTGCTCAACGCGATCCTGCTTTTCATTCCTCCGCAGATGAAGGTCGTGAGCATAGAAGACACAAGGGAGATCAACATCCCGCATGAGAACTGGATTGCAGGTGTCACAAGGCCCGGATTCGGTGCACTAAACAAGGAAACCGGAAAAAGGGGCGGAGAGATTGACATGTTCGACCTTCTCGCAGCATCCCTCAGGCAAAGGCCAAACTATATCGTCATTGGAGAAGTCAGAGGAAAGGAAGCATTCACCGTATTCCAGGCCATGTCTGCAGGAAGGTACGGGTTCGGAACTTTTCATGCAGAGGATCCGAAGACGCTTATTCACAGGCTTGAGTCGCCACCAATCAACATACCAAGAACACTGATTACCGCGCTGGACGTCATAATCATGCAATCCCAGCTCACCTACAGGGGA
>JAKAFX010000032.1 GCA_021817735.1 Thermoplasmata archaeon
GCAACGTTGCCAGGTGGAGCCGGAATAAGGACATAAGAGACCGAGGGAACGTCTGGTTCGTCCCATATGAGACCAAGGTAGGTCATTTCCGGAACCCCATGCTCCATCCTGCGGAATTTCCCGTGGAACTGCCGTCCCTGTGTATAAGGCTGCATGGTATACGCCCGGGAATGCTTGTATATGATCCCTTCATGGGAATAGGCTCCACTGCGGTTGCCTGCGCAGAGCTTGGCGTTTCTTACGTTGGAACCGAGATAAATTCTGAGTACATCGAAATTGCCGCACAGAGACTCAAAAAGTTCAAGGCGGAAGGGTCAGGAAAGCGGAGTAGAGTGTCTCGCTCTGCCGGGCAGTGACTGCAGGGACTTGTTAAACAGCAATGCTGGTCGCTGTCCTTGGCCAGTGACGACCATCCCTGCAAGTTATTTATGAGCGAACCTGGAATCCGGTATCATGGAAGAACCTGGAAAACAAACAGTAGGCGTGGTTGGATCCGGCGTGATGGGGCATGGCATTGCCATGACCTTTGCAAGGCATGGTTTCCGGACCATTATGTATGATATATCCGAGGAATTCCTGAAGAAGGCCATGGACAATATCTCTTCGGGGCGGTTCGGCCTCCAGAAGCTAGTGGACAAGGGGTCTATTACTGCACAGCAGAAGGAGGAGATAATCGGTAGAATAATGGCAACCACCTCCCTGAAGGATCTTTCTGGGTGCGCCCTTGTGGTGGAGGCTGCACCAGAGGACAGAAACCTGAAGGGTAAGATTTTCTCCGAACTCGATTCCATTTGTGGCAGGGATACCATCCTGGCCTCAAATACCTCCGGCATAATGATCAGCGATCTATCCTCCTTTACAAGGAGGGGGGACAGGTTTGTAGGGATGCACTGGTTCAACCCACCCCAGGTCATGAAGCTCGTGGAGGTTGTCAGGGGACCTGAAACTTCCCAGAAGACCATTGACTTCATCACCGATCTGTCAAGAAGGATGGAAAAGGTACCAATTGTGGTAAACGATGCCCCAGGATTCTTCACAACCCGGTTCATAAACTCCTGGCTAATGGAAGCCTACAGGATATTTGAGCAGGGGGTTGCCGGAATCAGGGAGATCGACGAGATGTCAAGGTTGGCATTCGGCTTCCCAATGGGCCCTTTCGAACTTTCAGACCTCATAGGCCTGGACACAATGCTGCATGTGGCAGAGTACATGTTCGATGAGACGAAGAACCCTGCATACTCCGCTCCGACCGTGCTTAAGAAGCTTGTGCTCTCAGGATATCTTGGGAAGAAGATTGGAAGCAAGGGGGGATGGTACGACTATTACTCCCTCCAGAAGAGCAACCGCTGATGGATACTTTTCCGTAAACTCCCCTGAACACTATTCTGGAGGCTACTGCTTCTGGAAAAGGTGGCTCAGCAAGAAGTGGGCGTGGGTCCAAAAAGGAACATGCTGCAGGGCTACGGAGAGTCCATGTGCGTTGCCTGTGGCAACTGCGGCAGCTCCCACAGCTGTAGCGACTCCCGCCACTGCTATGATCCCCTTGGCGATTGCGAGTCCTGTGATGCTCATCTCCTGAAAAAGTTGCATTTACCTCTTATGTGTTGTGGTACGAGACGGTCAACGCTACTGGAAGGTCGTATTCAAGCTACCTGATGAAACTTTATTCCATGGCGCTGCAAGGCATAGAGCGCACCGTCATTTTGTGAAGCATACGGCTGTGGGCATGGAAAATGCAGTTAGACTGGTCCGCGAAGCTCAGGGTGTCGCCTGTATACCTACATTTAACACTGGATTCCATAAGTAACTCAATCCAACTCATGCCATAACCAGTAAATTACTCACCGTAAATGTGAAAGTGGATTGAAGAATCATTCTTTGTCTGTTCAATTGGCTGGGTTCCTTTCCATAGTGATATTATTTAAGAAAGCTGAAGATTCCGCCGCGGGAAATCTAAATTCCTGCCTTAGTTAGATTGTTCTTAACAGTTGAAGGAAAGGTCATGAAAAGGGGGAGGGGGGTGCATTTCCTATGGAACCATCTTGGGCCGTGATACCCTAGCCTTAATCCGATTACCCCTTATCTCCAGATCGACTATCTCTCCCTTTGATGAATGTTCCTTGGAAATATAACCAAGGGCAATTCCTTTCCCCAAAACCGGTGAGAATGTCCCGCTGGTCACTGTTCCTACTTCCTGTCCTCCAGCAAATATCTTGGATCCCGATCTTGGAATCCCTCTCTCCTCCAGAATAAATCCCCTGAATATGATTCCATTATTTCTCTTTTCTAGACTGCTCTTTCCTACAAATTCGCCTTTGTTTGTCATTATGAAGGAAATTGAAGCCTCATACGGATCATGATCCCTGTCAAAATCCTGTCCTGAAAGGAGGAAGCCTTTCTCCATCCTCAAAGTATCTCTGCAGCCCAATCCGCAAGGTCCAGATCCCATATTCGCGAGTTCATTTATCAAAACTCTCCAGAGACTTACTGCCTCAGCGTTTGGTATTATGAATTCTACTCCCTTCTCTCCAGTATATCCAGTAGCAGATACTATTCCATTCTTATCACCAGTAATACTGCTTACTGTACCTATTTTATAATAGCTGAATGTAAAGTTTTCAGGCATTGCAATTTTCATTTTATTCAATATCAACGGTGTTTGCGGGCCCTGGAGGGCAATGCATGAGATCTGGTCGGAGATATCCTTTACAGTGCACTTAAATCTTCCCTTATGGTCAACCATCCATTTCAAGATAATATCCTTGGTTGCGGCATTGGGCACTATTAGGAACCTTTCCCTGCTTAGCATATAGACGATGGTATCATCAATCATGCACCCATCATCATCAAGAAATGCTGAATATACTGCACTTCCAGGTTTCATTGTCTTTATTGATGTGGGCAGCATGTATTCAAGATAATCTCCCGAATCTGGACCTTCAACCATCACATCTCCCATGTGTGATACATCGAATATTCCAGCTTTTGTCCTGACATTCATATGCTCTTTCATGATGGATGTGTATTCTATTGGCATTTCCCAACCATGAAAGTCTACCATCTTTGCCTTTGCCTTTATATGCTCATCAAAGAGCGATGTTCTCATCATAGCAGATCAGCCACATACCATTCTCGTTCTGGAGTGGAAATGTACCCCCGTCTCCCTATCATGTCGATGAAATAGTCATGAATCCTTGCATCACCTGTTAGTTCCGGGTGAAATGTCAGCCCAAGGACATTGTTATCCCTAATCATCACAGGCAGGCCGTTGTGTTTTGCCATTACAGTTACACTCTTGCCTACAGACTCTATAACGGGAGCCCTGATGAATACGGCGCTGAATCTCCCAATACCATCTATCTCTATGTTCTCTATGAAAGACTCTCCTTGTCTTCCATAGGCATTTCTCCGTATTCTTGCATCGATCAGGTTCAATGACCTTACCCTCTCAGCAGGATTGTCCCGCGATATGAGAATCAAGCCAGCGCAGGTCCCCATGATGGGCATACCGGCTTTAACCCTCTCCGCAACAGCATCAAACAGGTTGTACTCCTTGAGGAGCCTGAAAATAGTAGTGCTCTCCCCACCAGGTATTATTAGCCCGGCGACAGACATAAGGGCTTCCCTGCTCCTGATGAGCACAACTTCTACATCCCTCTTGTACTGCTTCTTCATTGAGGCCAGAATGTCGGCGTGTTCTGAAACGTCTCCCTGGTAGCCTACAATCCCGATCCTCACGGTAAGGCTATATTAAGAATGGAAATAAGGATTCCCATAATGGGAGAATCTGGGGAAATCGGCGATCCGAGGTACCACAGCAGGAAGGCAAGCCTGCATGAATCTGCAGGAGACCTGAAGAGAGCCGTGGAAGAGATGAGTAAGGCAATTGCGGGAAACCCTGAAATGCTCAGCTACAGGGAGCAAATGATCAGGATACTGGAGAAGGCTGGTGACGACCAGGAAATTGTCAGGCAATGCGATGAGGTGATCAATGCAAGGCCCAGAGATGCAGATTTCAGGTTCAGGAAGATAGAGGCGCTCAGGAGAATGCAGAAGCTAAACGAGGCGCTGGGAGTTTTCGACCAGATAACATCCATCTACCCGCATGACCCATCATACTCCTTTAGAAGGGCTAAGTTCCTATGGGAATACGAACAGTTTGGCCAGGCACTGAGGGAGATTAGCCGTGCCATATCTCTGGATCCGGAGAACCCGGAGTATTATACCGCCAGGGCGGAGATCCTGCTGGATACGGAAGACCTGGATGCAGCTTTTGCAGACTACGAGACTGCGCTGGAACTCTCCAAAGAAAATGTTGACATGATCTACCATATGGCCCAGATACGAGAGGCGCAGGGGAGAAAACAGGAGGCCCTGGAACTTTACAGGAAGATCATCAAACTCAGGCCGCACCAGATCTATTCATATCAGTGCCTGTGCGATTTTTACATGGCTGCAGGGGAATATACCGATGCCATTGGAATGTACGACAGGATGATTTCCCTCGACCCTGAGAAGGCAAACCTGTACCTGGACAGGGCAGCCCTATATGAGGATCTGGATATGACTGGAAATGCGGTGTTGGATTATGAGAAATACCTCACTCTTGAACCATCCGACTCAGGCGTAGCAAACAGGCTCTCTGCTTTGAGGGAGAGAATGGCCTAAGACCAGCTTTTCCTGCAACTGGCTTATGGATTCCTACGGTTTAAGTACATATAAACAATGAGTCGGGACGCAAGAAAAAATCTTCGCCCCAGTCCATACTGCCAGAACTGGAAAGAAAATTCCAGTGGAGAATTTTCAGCAGCTGGATAACTATGTGGACTATGGCAGCGGTCGTGGAAATTGCGCACACGAGAACAGGGTGGAAGCGTAATGACGGAGACAACAGAGAAAGGAGATTACGTTCACATAGACAAGTTTGACAGGGCTTACGCCAACAAGGTCATGCTGATACTGGCAGGAATGGTGATGACCGTCATGTATGTTGAGGGGATGCTTACACCGTCGCTGCCCACAATTACGCAGGACTTCAACGTGTCTGCTTCCCAGGGGAGCCTCATACTCGCGATGTACATGGTTGGAGGAGTCGCTGCTACCCCCATCCTTGGTAAGCTTGGTGATTTATATGGGAAGAAACTCATAATGGTCATAACCCTTGGAGTATACGCCGTCGCAGTATCCGTAACCGGGTTTTCCCCCAACTTTGAGTTCATGATTGTTTCCCGTACCATCCAGGGAGTCGGAATGGCAGTTATGCCCCTAGGTATGGCCCTTGTGCGTGAGGAGTTCCCCAAGGAACTTATCCCACGTGCCCAGGCAGTCATCAGCGCAATGTTCGGTGCTGGATTTGCAGTAAGCCTTCCCCTTGGCTCACTGGTCTCCAACGACTATGGCTGGAGATGGACCTACCACTCCGCAATACCAGTGGTGGTTATCCTCCTTGTCATTTCTCTGATCGTAATCAAGGAATCAAGATTCAGGAAACCACATGTGAAGGTGGATGCGATTGGGGCGGGGATTCTTGCAGTATCCCTTTCACTGATCATCCTGGCGCTGTCCGAGGGACAGGTATGGGGATGGGTTTCCCTCAATACCATTGCGTTTGCTACCGTGGGACTTGCGATGTTCATCCCCCTGATTCTGTACGAGCTTCGCTATACCAGGAAGGGAGGAGAGGCAATACTCAATTTCAGGCTACTTTCCATAAGGAATGTCATGGTTGCCAACATAGCCCTGACGGCGGCTGGAGCAGGCATGTTCCTATCGATGTTTGCGCTCACCTACAGGTTCGCCTATGACTTCCAGGACAGCATATGGGTCACTGGAATATCACTGATCCCATTCGCCCTGGGAACAATTATATTCGGGCCACTCGCTGGAGTCCTTGTAACCAGAACTGGGGTCAAGCCCCTGTCTATTGCAGGCGCCCTTGTCACCGCGGCTGGATTTATGCTGCAGGCCACTCTTCCTGGCTACAACGGGGTGCTGATCTTTGAGTTTGTCTGCGGAGCCGGGCTTTCATTGATCAACGCAACTGTGATCAACCTCATTGTCCTCACGGTCAACCCCAGGGACATGGGGCTTGCGACAGCCATGAACGGTACTTTCAGGTCGCTGGGGAGCAGCATTGGTGCTCCAGTGGCCGGATCCCTCATAGCCACCTATACAACAACCAGCTTAATGCAGGGTCCGAGAGGCATACTTGTTCCGGTCGTCATTCCTGCCGGCACCGCATTCTATTACAGCTTCGTCATTGCTGCCCTCGTTTTTGTAGCAACGGCACTGCTGATGCCCCTCAGCAGGGAGATCCTGGGAAGAGGCAGGAAGCCCCGGCAGGTCTATGGCGATCGCCCCAGGGCAGATGTTGCAGCGGGGCCAGAATAGAGGGCTGCAGTTTCAATTTCAATCACAACAGTCCCGGTCCCTGTCTAGCCAACGCCCAAATGGCCTGTACCCCCGTGTAAGGTTGTACATTATTCCAGAAGCACCTTAATGGAATGCCTCCTGGTTATGGGCTTGCAGGAGAGCATCCTGGATGGCTGAACCCATTCGCACGATCGTCCAAGGATTCGGAATGAAGCGCGAGCGCCTAATAGGACCTGGCAAAATTGACGATATGCCTTGCAGGTTTTCCACAGTAAATACACTTCCTGCCAGAAGCCTGAGACTGGATCTCGGGGGGCATGTTAGAGGTCTTGCCACCCGTCTCCTCCTTGATCTTCGCCTCGCAGTCTGGTGAACCGCACCATGGAGACTGGATAAACCCTGATCCTATCTTCTTTCTGAAATCATCATAGTCATCCACGTGGAATATGTGCGAGTTCAGGAAATCCAGTGCCCTCGCGTAGAGGCTCTCATGTATCGCCTCCAGCATGGATGCAACCTCCACTGCCAGCCTTTCAAAGGGAACAGCCACTTTCTGGCCGGTATCCCTCCTCACAAGCACAACGGATCCCGCCTCCAGTTCTCTCTTTCCGATCTCTGCTCGGATCGGCACACCCTTGATCTCCCACTGGTTATATTTCCATCCAGGGGAGTACTCCTCCCGATCGTCCAGGTGGACCCTGGCTGTGCCCTTCATGGACTCCAGGGCCCTGGATGAGTACTGGAGCACTGAATCCCTGCTTGACTTGTTGTATATGGGGACTATTACAACCTGGATGCGGGCGAGTCTTGGCGGGATCACCAAACCCTTGTCGTCGCTGTGTGTGGCAACCATCACCCCGATCTCCCTGGTCGAGATAGCGTAGGTGTTCTGATAGGCATAATCGCTGTTCCCGTTCCTGTCCAGGAACTTTATCTCGAATGCCCTGGAGAAGTTCTGGCCATCGCTGTGATGGTCCGGCCCCTGTATGACCCTCCCGTCAGGCATGACATGCTCTATGCTGTATGTTGCCACAGCACCAGCAAACTTCTCGCTATCGGTCTTTCTCCCCATTATCCCGGGAAGGGCAAGGTATTCCCTGAGCACCTTCTGGTAGATTCCCAGTATGACACCCCTCTCCGCCTCTGCTTCTTCAAGGGTCGCGAATGCGCTGTGCCCCTCGTTCCACAGGAACTCCCTGCCGCGCAGGAATGGGGTGGGATGCCTGAATTCCCATCTCACCACGGTATTCCATATATTGAGTTGGAGCGGGAGGTCTCTCCATGAGCGTATCCACTTTGCAAAGCTCTCATACATGATGGTCTCCGAGGTGGGCCGAATCGCCAGCCTCTCGCTGAGTTCTGACTTGCCTGCATGCGTTACCCATGCGACCTCGGGGGAGAACCCCTCGACATGCTCCTTTTCCTTGAGCAGGAGCCTCTCCGGGATCAGAAGCGGGAAATACGCATTCAGGATGCCAGCTTCCTTGAACATTCGGTCGGTGACAGACTGTATGGTCTCCCAAACGAAGTAGGAATCTGGACGGTAGACCAGCATGCCTGACACCGAGCTGTAGTCCACAAACTCGGAATTAATGAGAATCTGTGTGTACCATTCGCTGAAGTCTTCAGACTTCTTTGCAGTGAGCATGAACTTCTCCCCGTCGTCTTCCATTTCCTTTACCTGACCGCAGGCTGAATGCCTTGACGGAGCCTAAGGGAGCGCACGACCATAAACATTCTGTTTGCCATTGACCCAAGAGTGGTGCTAGCGCAGACCTGATAGCTGCCCCTAAAAGGTAATTAATTCAGGAGCACTGGGACGCACATGGTATTGTATGCACGAGACGTGATGAAAGCATACACCCAGACCTTCAGCGAGGACATGAATGCCCTGGAGGCTGCAAGAATAATGGCAAGGGAAGGAGTGGGATTCCTTATCCTTGTCGACAGTACAGGGAAACCTTCCGGCATAGTGACAGAATGGGATTTTCTCCACAAGGTTGTTGCCGTCCAGAGGGACGCATCAGCCTTGAAGCTTTCGGACATAATGACCAGGGGGATAATCGGCGTGGAGGGCAAGACACCGACCGAGGAGGTCACCGATACTATGTTCCGGCATTCCATACGGAGGATACCGGTATTTGAGGATGGAAAGCTTGTCGGAGTCATAACCTCAAGGGACATAATCCGGATCTTCAGGGAATACATGGACCAACTCTCCAGGATAATCTCAAGGTTCAGCAGCATGTGAAAGGACAATGGATAGAGGAAACGGCGT
Organism: Thermoplasmata archaeon; assembly: GCA_021817735.1. Classification (GTDB taxonomy): domain Archaea; phylum Thermoplasmatota; class Thermoplasmata; order Thermoplasmatales; family Thermoplasmataceae; genus JAKAFX01. The sequence continues at coordinate 8,651 of JAKAFX010000032.1, forward strand.
AATCATTGCTTCGTCGCTGGGCTCGTTTCTGGCGGTTGTCAACACTACCTCCCTGCTCATCGCAATTCCAACCATCCTTGTCAATCTCCGGACAAACTTCCTGGTTGTCCTGTGGATCCTAATCGCTTACTCAATTGCTCTGACCGTGCTGTCTCCAGTGTTTGGCAAGTATTCCGACATCGCGGGCAGGAAACGCATGTATGTCGCAGGGTACCTCGTGTTCTTCGTGGGCTCCCTGGCCGCGGGGCTTTCTCCCGATGCCTATGTTCTTGTGGGTGCCAGGGTGGTGCAGGGAGTTGCAGCAGCCCTGCTATTCTCCAATTCACTCGCGATCCTCACCGACACCTTCCGGTCGGTCGACCTTCAGCGGGCAATTGGCATCAACACGGCTGTTGTCGGGCTTGGAATGGCCATAGGTCCCCTGGTGGGAGGACTTCTCACGGAAATCACCTGGAGAGCCATATTCTACTTCAACACACCCATTGCAGTTGCAGGTTACTTTGTCGCCAGCCACAGCATACAGAATACTGACAAGACGCCTTCCGGCAATGGTTTCGACTCCCGCGGTGCCATGGTGTTCTCCATATTCCTGGTGTCAACGGTCATATCTCTGACACTTGGCCCGTTCCTCGGGTGGACAGATCCTCTCACGGTTTCCCTCATTGCAGCGGCAATCCTTTCCATGGCCGCGTTCCTGACGGTTGAACGCAGGTCGAGGGACCCAATACTGGACCCAGATATGTTCAGGAACCGCAGGTTCTCTGGGTCCATATTTTCTTCCCTCCTCAATGCTGTATCAAGATCCCTTCTTATATTCATACTAATCCTGTACCTGCAGGGGCCTGTCGGGTTTACACCTCTATATTCAGGCCTGCTCATGACACCGTACGCTGCTTTCATGGGAGTGACAAGTTTCTACAGCTCCAGGCTCATGGAGCGCTTTTCGGAAAGGTCATTGCAGGCAACGGGTCTTCTGCTCATAACAATATCTTCTTTCCTCCTTGCTGCCACGGTGAGCCATTACAGCTATCCAGTTCTGGGTACGTTGATGTCGCTTGCGGGGACCGGCATCGGGTTATTCTCAACCCCAAACAGCGCAGTCATAATGACTTCGGTGAGCCCCAATGAGCGGGGCGTTGCCGCTTCAAACAGGACCCTGTTCATGAACATGGGATCCGTCTCAGGCATGACACTGGTATTCACGCTCCTGGCTAGCTATGTTCCAGTGAGCGTGATCGGGGACGTGTTCCTTGGAACTGTCAGCGGCGCAGACAGGGTGAGCCTTGGAGGTTTTTACCTTGGTCTTGCATCATCATACGTGCTTGCTGGAGTCTCCTCGCTTGTCCCCCTGATCCTGACCATGTCTTCAAGGAAGGTGGACAGGGAGCCAGTAGATGGACTATCCGGATAAAACCCCTGTTTGTTGCTATTTTCAAAACATTACCCAGATATAGGCAGGCAGCGTGACTCCGCTGTTGAACGGGAACCATGAAGAATACTACGGCTCACGAACTGGAGCGTTACTGTATTCACAGTACTGGCAGAAAGTAATCAGGGAAAACCGTGGAAACCCACAGAAGGGCAAGGACAGGTTCACAAGATTCACTTCAATGGTTGTCCCCGGCGGGAAAATTCTTGATGCAGGGTGCGGCGACGGTTTCACCATCCCATATTTTGCCAGGGCCGGATTCCAGGTTTCGGGGATCGATTCATCATCAGCAATGCTAGAACTGGCAGCAGAGCGCAACCCCGGAGTCGACCTCATAAGGGCTGATATCCGAAAGACCCCATTTCCGGGCAATTGCTTCGACGGGATCTGGAGTGGAGGAGTAATGCTGCACCTGTCGGGGGAAGAGATGGGAACAGCTATGGGTGAATTCAGCAGGATCATGAAGAACGGAGGGGCACTATTCATATCAACCAGGACCAACCTCAAGGACCACACGGAAGTGGAGCAGGCATCTGAAGGAGACCTCACAGAGGTGCATTATCACTCCACTGGGAGGGTCCTGGAGTACCTTGAAAAGAATAGTTTCAGGAATATCCGGATATACGTGGAAAGAGACGATTGGGGAAGGCCGTTTGATTACCTCTTCGCAAATGCATTGCTGAGGAAGACCACCAGTTGATCACACCCTGTTTCAACCTATTTATACGATTACCTGATCTTCAGCCATGGCAGGTTTTACCGTTAAGGAGGAAGAAACCCAAATAAGGGACAGTGCAGGTACAGACATCAGGACCTTCATCGCGAGGCCGGATGACGGAAAGAAGCACCCTGCAGTAATCGTAGTGCACGAAATCTGGGGCCTAGAGAATAACATAAGGAGCATCGCAAGGAGGCTCGCGGGGGAAGGATTCGTTGCTTACGCCCCCCATTTGTTTTCGGGTGAGGGGGACTACATGAACCCTGAGACCATAGAACAGGCAATGAGGGTCTTCTGGACAATGCCCAGGGATAAGATGAATGACGAGAAGGCAGTCTCAGAGGTCATGGCAAAAATGAGCGAGGACCAGAAAAAGGTTGTCCAGAAGATATTCTATAACAGGAAGGAGATCGAAAAGAAGGCCGTTGCAAGGCTATCGGACCTGATCGGTGTGATCAACAGGGATCCTGCGGTGAATCCAGGACATATAGGCGCGACAGGATTCTGTTTCGGCGGTGGTCTGGTATTCCAGTTCTCCACCCAGTCCGATGTCAAGGGGACGGTGGTTTTCTATGGCGCAAACCCAGATCCAGTCCATGCGGTCGAGAATATCAAGGCTCCAGTGCTTGCCCTTTACGGCGGCGAAGACAGGAACATCAACAACAAGATCCCGGAACTGATGGAACAGATGGTGAAGTTTGGCAAGGACTTCCACATGAAGATCTACAGGAACGCAATGCATGCATTCTTCAACGACACCAGGCCAACCTACAACAAAGAGGCAGCCGCAGATGCATGGAAGCTTGCAATTGACTTCTTCAGGAAGAACCTGGGTGATTGAATGGAATCCGCGGATGAGAATGCAAAGGGGAGGAGAGAAGATCTTCTTCTCCAGTGCTTCATGAACTGGGCAGAGACCCTGGACAACCTGGACCACGCCAGTTCATGAAGGGGCTCAGGAAACAGTCACTCTTCCTCGCCATCATCAAGTTGCAGGTTGAACCAGAAGAATGCCCTTGGAGGAAGGGTGAAGAAGTATGGCCGATCCGTAATCTGTGGGAACTTTGCATCGGTGATTGCCTCAATGGGCCTCAGTCCCTTGAACCTTGAAAGGTCCAGTTCCACATAGGTAGGCTTCCGGGAAAGGTTGAATATGCAAAGCATCCCGGAATTTTCCAGCCTCCTGATATAGGCAAGGACTTTCCTGTTCTTGTGTTCCAGGAACTCCATGTTCCCATGCCCGAACACATCCGAGAACTTCTTCCTGACACGGATCATCTTCTTGACCCAGTTCAGAAGCGAAGTAGGCAGCCTCAACTCTGACTCGACATTGATGTTCTCGTAATGGAAATTGGGGCTGGTCACCACGGGGAGATAGAGCTGCTCATTGTCAGCCCTTGAAAAACCCGCATTGCGATCGTAAGACCACTGCATCGGGGTCCTGACCCCGTTTCGATCACCCAGGAACACATTGTCACCCATGCCCAGCTCGTCGCCGTAGTATAGGATCGGGGATCCGGGGAGGGAAAATAGCAACCCATGTAGAAGCTCTATGGTGGGCCTGTCGTTGTCGACCATGGGCGCAAGCCTGCGCCTGATCCCCAGGTTGAGCCTCATCTTTGGGTTCCGTGCGTACTCCCGGTACATCACGTCACGCTCTTCGTCGGTAACCAGGGAAAGAGTGAGTTCGTCGTGGTTCCTGAGGAATATTCCCCAATCACATGTGGCGGGAATTGGAATGGTCTGGTTCACTATATTTATGATTGGGGCAGAAGATTCCGATGCCAGCCCAAGGTATATCCTGGGCATCAGCGGGAAATTGAATACCATGTGGAATTCATCTTCGTTGCCGAAATATCTCTTTGCCTCAGTGGGCCATTCATTGGCCTCTGCCAGGAGTATTGCCCCCGGGAATTCCCTGTCCATTATCCTCCTGAGTTCCTTGAAGTACTCATGCGTCTCATCAAGGTTCTCACACGTCGTGCCTTCCCTCTCGAAAAGGTATGGCACTGCATCGCACCTGAAACCGTCCAGGCCCATTGAAAGCCAGTACCTCAGAACTCTCTTCATCTCGTCCCTGACTTCGGGATTGTCATAGTTCAGGTCTGGCTGGTGACTGTAGAACCTGTGCCAGTAATACTGCCTTGAAACAGGCTCCCACGCCCAGTTTGAGATCTCCACATCCCTGAATATGATGGGAGCATCCCGGTAACCCTGATCACTGTCAGACCACACAAACCAATCTCTCCTGGGGCTGCTCTTCGACGATTTCGCCTCGACGAACCATGGGTGCTGGTCTGAAACGTGGTTCAGGACGAGGTCTGCAATAATCCTGATGTTCCTGGAATGAGCCTCCGTGATCAGGTGCTTGAAATCTTCCACGGTGCCATACTGCGGGAGTATACTGTAGTAGTCGGAGATGTCATAGCCATCGTCTTTCAGCGGGGACTGGTAGAATGGAAGCAGCCAGATGCAGTCAACACCGAGATCCTTGAGGTAGTCAAGCTTCATGGCCAGGCCGCGAAAATCTCCTACGCCATCGCCATCCGAATCATAGAACGACTTTACATGGACTTCATAGAAAACAGCATCCCTGTACCAGATCGGGTCCGAGCTAAGAGGCATAGGCGCAAACTCCCTGTTTCAAGACGATTTTTAGAATGAAACTCTCCGAAGAAGGAAGCGGCTCCAGCTTCGCCACCTCAGAATAGGCATTGGCATGGCAAATAGCCTCAGGCACATTGTCTGTCTTTCTGCTCAGGAAAAGGTCGGGACAATGATATAGACCACAATCCATCGGATCCTTGAACTGGATAACGGATGTGGATTAAGGTTTTTGTGGAGAAGACAGTCCATATATCATGCCCAGCGGGTCCAATTCCAGAGTAGTTCCAGCACCACTGGATAGGAAGGAGCCTTTAGATCAGGCTCCTTCCAGGAAATGGGACCGGATGATCTGCCAGGAAGTATCATCAAGTGATAAACGATTATATATCTCGCAATCATAGTGGGCAGCCAACCAATTGCATTGACCCAGTGAGTATTCACGGTAGAGATGCATTAAGATGGGGTGCAATATTGAAGAGAAGTTCAAGAGACTGGAAAAAGCGCGGCAATATGCGCTGGAAATGGAGAAAAAAGCGTATCAGGAGACTGAAGAGGGCCAGAAAGGCCAACAAGTCCTAAACCTGTGTACCGCACCGTTTCAATACGAGCACTCATGGTTGTGCAGGATTCTTTAAATTCGTAGCGTTTATAAGACAAACCTTAATTGCTAGGCCATGGCAAACAAGGTCCTGATAATAGTCTCCTCAGGGGAGGAGAACAAGGAGAAAGCTATCGCCGGGATGAGGCTCGCAGTCGGCCTCAAGAAGAACAAGGTAAGCGAGGCAGTAGGAATGTTATTCTTTGGCCCAAGCGAACGGCTTGTTGCAGGTGACGATTCCGACATAAACAACCTGCTGAAGGAAGCCACGGAAAATGGGATCAATCCTTTTGCGTGCTCAGGGATAGCGAACAGGGACAACATCTCGCTAAAGCTGACCAACAAGCAAATAACACTGGAAGGCGCCTCAAAGACGATAGGGCGATTCCTGGAGCAGGGATACACCCCCATAACGTTCTGAACATCACGGGAACCCTTCGGCACCCGGTAAGCATCCTGGTAGTTCAAGGGCATTTCATGGAATCTTGATGATTCCATGAATAACCAATTTTTTCCGTTCCCACCTTGGTCTTAGCCGCAGAAATTCAAGGAGCATTTAATGCCGGAATAAGTTTAGATATGACTGGACACCCTGTCTGAGGCCCTGATCTCCCTTGTGGGCATGATGCAAGAGTCTTCATGATAACTCCATGCAGATGATCTTTCGCGCTAAAAGCAGCAGAGATTCTTGACTGCTTAAACGAGGAAGGGTCAGACGAGGTCTATGGAGAACATATTGTGGCCTTTATCCGAAGAACATGGAACAAACTCATTACTCAGGAGATCCTACATAAGTGTAGGAAAAACATAGCCTGGTACCAGTCGTCCGAGAGGGCGTCTTTCGTATCTAAGAACCCTGTGAATTCGACGGGAACGGTTAACTAGGCTGGTCTGAGGTAGATGCTGAAAGACCTGTCTGGGAATACCTCCTGACGACCATGACAGCTCATATTGTCATCGCTTTTTAGCCCTTGGACCTCACAATTAAACTATGGATCCACATTCTTAGTCTTCCTCGGCATCCTGTTGGATCCACGGAGGATGCCACGAACAGACTCATGAGGACAACCAAGAATGTGGTCCCTCAGAGTCGTTCTGCAATGTTAACCAGTAGCTTCTGCAGCAAGCTTTTGACTTCCTATGATACCGGTGTAATTCTTAATTGCACCTACCTTTTGGGTAGCTAAGGCAGAATTAAATATCAAGTAACATTGCTCAACAACCTGCTGAAAGCAGGAAAACCAAAGGGAGCATGGGGTAGTCAGGCATCCTAACGGGCTC
>JAKAFX010000094.1 GCA_021817735.1 Thermoplasmata archaeon
ATTGATGGAAACACAGATTTACCAGGGATAGCGACTGAACGACTGGAGGCGAACCAGTAATCGATGTATCCACAGTGTACAACCTTTCTCGGCTCAAAATATGGACCGGTCGGGATTTGAACCCGAGACCTCCTGCTTGCAAAGCAGGCGATCTACCGCTGATCTACCGGCCCCTAGTGCGTGATATCCCTTCCTTTAATAAACATTGATCAGGGTGAGACGAGTGAAGGGGCTATCTCGCGGCGAATTTATATAGTAACTAGACGTTGGGCAATGGCAATGCCGTATAGCTTCGCTGCATTCACGCTTTTTAGCCTGTTCGCCCTGATTATACTATGGATCATCCTATCCATACCCATTTACATTTCCGCTGACATTCTGGCAAAAAAATCAACATTCTTGCAGGCCATGGAAGCCTCATTTCTTATGGTTCTTGCATTTGCCCTGCTTTCCCTGATTCCTGTCTTAGGCGTGATAATATGGATCGTGGTAGCAATAATCATCATTGCGGTCATCTATGACGCATCCTTCCTGAGGGCGATCGCTATCGCGGTAATCGCCATTATAATAGTTATCATTCTATCGATCATCTTTGCGTTACTGGGGCTTGCAGTTCTAGGTACTGTCCTGGCTTCAGGAGGTCTCCTGTTACTTATTTAAGTCCAATGAGCATCTATCCAGCCATAAATGATAGTATTCAAGATAGGTGGAAGTGTCATCACGAAGAAGGATGAGTACAGGACTTCTCGTAAGGACGCTTTGAGGCAGATTCTTCTGGTCATTACCCAGTTTCCCGGAAAGAAGATCATAGTTCACGGCGGGGGGTCATTCGGCCACATAAAGGCAAAGGAATTCGAACTCCCGGGAAGGATTACCGAGAACACCCGCATGGGATATGCAGTCATTCACAGAGATATGACAGAGCTGAACCAGCTTGTAGTCTCCATGCTGATCGAAATGGGCGTACCTGCAGTAGGGATGTCAAGCGCAACACTTGGGCTGGAAGGGAAGATATCATATGACCACATTGGAAACCTGTTCTCCAGAGGATTAGTGCCGGTTCTGTACGGGGACGTATATCCCATGAGAGGGGGCAGATTTGGGATATACTCAGGAGACACCATCGTACATGACCTATCCATAAGGTACAAACCTGGCAAGGTTATTTTTTTCACAGATGTTGACGGGATTTACGACAAGGATCCAAAGACGCACCCGGATGCGAAACTCCTGAGAACAGTGGACCTCAAACCGCAGTTCGGAACAATACAAAACGACGTTACGGGAGGAATGGGGGGAAAATTCTCCACCATACAGAAGATCCGCTTGCACTGCAAGGAGGTTTATCTCCTTAACGGAAATTACCCAGAGAGAATTCTGGAGAAAAGGCGTAAAGCATTCATTGGAACGGTGATCTCATGATCGAGAACAGGAAAGAGGAACACATCAGGATTGCTGAGCAGAAGGAAGTGACTTCTGGGCACAATTTCTGGGATGACATCACGCTGGTGCACCAGGCAATCCCTGAGGTGGACTTCGATAATATCGATATCTCCACCAACCTACTGGGAAAAAGACTCCAGATGCCCATGATCATATCTTCAATGACCGGCGGTACCCAGCTCGCCAGAAAGATAAACGAGAACCTTGCCAGAGCAGCGGAAGAATTTGGAATTGGGATGGGAGTCGGTAGCATGAGGGCCGCCGCAGAGAAGAAGGAGCTCTCGGAGACGTTTTCAGTGATAAACAGCTTCAACCTTCCCATGAAGATCGCCAATATTGGAGCCCCACAGCTGATAGACCAGGATAAGAAAGCATATACCATGGGGCAAATTGAGTACATCTACAACCTCATCGGTGCGACCCACCTCATTGTTCACTTCAACTTCTTGCAGGAAATGATACAGCCGGAAGGAGACAGGAACTCCAGGGGAGTGCTAAAGGCGCTGAAAGAAATTGCAGGGAGCTATCCCGTAATAGCAAAGGAGACAGGTAATGGCTTCTCCAGAGAAGCAGCTCTCCAGCTCAAGGACTGCGGTGTAAAGGCAATTGACGTGGGCGGCCTTGGTGGTACTTCGTTTGCTGCCATAGAATACTACAGGGCGGAGAAGGCCAATGACTTGGAGAAGATGAGCAGCGGTAAAGCCTTCTGGAATTGGGGAATCCCATCTCCCGCATCCATCCAGTATTGCCAGGTCGGTCTACCTGTCATCGGAAGCGGAGGACTCAGGACAGGATTAGATCTTGCGAAGGCAATCGCAATGGGGGCTGCTGCAGGAGGCTTTGCCAGGAACCTGCTTAACGACGCGGACATGTCCAGCGAACAGGTGGAGGCAAAAATCTCCCAGATACGCAGGGATCTGAAGATTGCAATGTTCCTGACCGCTTCGGGGAAACTGGATGGACTGCCAAAGGCAAGGAGAATCATTTCAGAGCCTCTCAGAAGCTGGATGGACCTCTACGGAGGCACCAATGGACAGCTATGACGAGCCTCCCGTTGAGATAGAGACTACCGTGGAGTGTCCAGTTTGTTCCAAACCTCTCTATCTGATCATCTATTCAACAGAGATCCCGATGGAAGGAAGGATAGCCATACAGACATACACTTGCCACAACTGCCTTTACAAGAATGCGTCCGTTCTTTACGATACGGATGGAAAGCCCCACAAGATCACTTTCCACATCACCGAACCGGATGACCTAAATGTACTGGTTTACAGGTCACCAAGCGCATTCCTGGAAATTCCCGAGATAAATGCGGAGATCTCCCCCGGAGAGGAGTCGACCGGAGAACTCACCACCGTTGAAGGGATACTGCTTACGATTTCGGAAAAACTTGGGCTAATGTTCGATCAAAAGACAGAGGAGTATTACACCATAAAGGGAAGGATCGACGCCTCGCTCCAATCGAAGGTGCCCATAACGCTTGTCATCAGGGACGGAACTGGAAAGAGTGTCATCCAGAGCAGCAAGGCAGTATGGGAAAAGCTCAAGGAATAAGTTACCTGTAGATTATCCGGTCAAGTCCCTTCCATTTTATCTTGTACCCCAGGAGCTTCAGTATTCTCTGGGGGGTCATTCCCCTGGATTCTATGTATTCGACGACCTTATCGGAATCAGGCATTAACTCCTCGATTCTCCTTGAAATATCGTTCAGAACGTCAGCGGGGACCTCTTCGTCAATCCTTTCAGGTTCTCGCCTGGGTTTGGGCTCGCCAATCCCAAGGTACTTTCTCTCAAGGGTGGACCTCAGGGAATCGAAATCAACAGTCACGTAGTAGTAGATGCTTCCGGCCGGCTTCTTTTGCCTAGGTTCAAGAACATAGACGGTCTCCCAGAGAATGCCTGCTTTCCTGATGGCCTCATCTCTCCTTGAATTGAACTCCAGGTACTGGGCGGACGAGAAATCCAGGTTAATCCTCTTCCCGCCGATCTCGCCAACAGCATCAGGGAAAAAGACCCTGCCGTCAGCTGAGACCGGCGATGCAGAAGGAGAAACCCAGTTCGGATACTTTTTCTCTTCCAGGCTGGGATTCGCCAGTTCAGGGAAGTATACAGAAGAACTGCTGTCCAGACGGAATTT
>JAKAFX010000033.1:0-8614 GCA_021817735.1 Thermoplasmata archaeon
CAGGAAATTGGCTTGATGTATACGCTGAATGGGATAGTCGTCATACTTTTCCAGATACCTACCAACATGGTGCTGGCAAGGTGGAACGACTTTTCCAGGCTTGCCCTGGGATCAATCATCTATTCGTCGTCTTTCTTCTTCTATTCCCTGTCGGGTGCCTTCGCATTTGTGCTCCTGAACACGTTCTACCTGACAATCGGAGAGAACGTTCTGGCTCCCGTCCAGACAAGCATAATCTCCAAGATATCCCCGGAGGATAGGAGAGGGCAGTACTTCGGCGCATACTACTCAATTTCAGGAATGATCGTTCCTATGGCGCCTCTCCTTGGAACATATGGACTTGAGTACCTAATAAACGACGGGATGGTTTTCTGGGGGATCTTTGCATCCGTTGGCCTGGTCCTAAGCTTTGTGGGATACCTGCGGCTCATGTCCATTTACGGCAAGGCATCGTCATCGTGAAATAACCCAAGAACATGGCCATGCCATGTTCACTCGCAGGGGAGATACCGGCGAAACTGATACCGGAAGCAGGAAAAGGGTCACCAAGGCATCCGCCATCATTGAGGTTGAAGGCCACATCGACAGTGTCAACTCTTTCCTGGGCCTGGCATGGTCGAAGTGCCTGTGGGACGACATAAGGAAGGACCTGGCCATGGTTCAGGAAGACCTTTTTGTCATTGGGGAAGAACTGACTGCTGAGGGGAAGAAGCGGGTCCTTGCCGATGAGAGGCTACAGTGGATGGAGAAGCGCACTTTGGAGCTCAAGGGAGAAGCAGGCAAGATAAAGCTGTTCATCCTCCCTGGAGGATCCGAGATCGCTGCGCTGCTGCATGTCTGCAGGACCCAGTCAAGGCTTCTTGAAAGAACGGTAGTCCACGCGAAGGAGGATATCGAGATCAAGCCACTGATCCTGTCTTATCTCAACAGGCTCTCGTCGCTGCTCTTCATGCATTCAGTCGTGGCCAACAGGCGCCTTGGGGTCGAAGAGAGGATCTGGAGCATCAACAGGGAGTTCTGAGATTGCCTCGATTTCAGCCCTGCTCACCTTGCTGAACTCCCCGAACCTTGAGCCAAGTTCTTTGGTAAGCCTGCCGATGATATCCTTCCTTGGTATGGGGACATACCACATGACCTCCGGTTCCATTCCGCATGGACGGATTTTCAGGAAACTCTCGAGGACCTCCTCTGAGAGGTTTAGGGCGACTCCATGGTAACTCACACCGTGGTCAATCGCCATGCCGATCGATCCTACCTTCTTTCTCCCCTGTGACATGATCCATATGCCCGGCTCTTCCTTTCCTGCCCCAGCATCGAAGCCGAAACTCCTGATGGAAGAGACAAATGACTGGGTGATTTCAGAGATCAGCCTTCTGACATCCACCTTTCCATCGCGTTCAACCCTGAAGATCATGTATACAACCAGCTGACCGGGGCCGTGATAAGTCACGTCACCGCCACGCTCAGTGCTGATTACGCTGATTCCTGGGTAGTTCAATGGATCGGCTTTCCTGCCGATGGTGTAAACCGGGTCATGCTCCAGGAAAAGTAAAATATCGCCTATCTGGCCGGATCTCCTGAGCCTGACTAGCCTGTGTTGAAGTTCGAGGCTCTCCTGGTAAGTTATTCTTCCCAGATCAGCGGCCAGATTTGAAGTGCAATGCTTTTCCATAGGAAGCTTCTGCCGCCTCCCTCAGCCCCTCAGAAATTGTGGGATGCGGGTGAATGGTAAGGCCAAGGTCCATTCCCATTAGCCCCGCCTCAACAGCAAGTGAAACTTCAGATATCATCTCTGAGGAGTGTGGCGCGACCAATCCCGCTCCGGTTATGTATCCTGATGAGTCATAATACACCCTGTATGTGCCAACAGAGTTGTTCATGCCAAGGGATCTGCCATTGGCAGCAACGGGGAATACCGAGACCTTCTCCCCCTTGGTTCCGGTATAGGATATCTCCGGATCAGAGTATATCACGAATGGCATTGCCTTGTATTCCACGTGACGCTCCTCGCCGCAGATGTTGTCGGCTGCCACGTCTGCATCATAGTACGCTTTATGCGCCAGCATTGGCTCACCGGAGACATCTCCGACGGCGTATACTCCCTGGACGCTGGTCGCTTTGCGGCTGTCCGTCTTGATGAAGCGCCCGTTCATCTCAAGCTTGAGGTTCTCCAGCCCGAAGCCTTCAGTGTTTGGCCTTCTTCCAACAGTAAGAAGGACGTTTTCTGCGTTGAGTTCAGTGCCATCCTCGAGCTTCACGGTGAAGGTACCCTGTCTTGTAACCTCCTTGACCCTGGCTGAGGTCTTCACTTCAACGCCCAGTGATTTTAGTTTCCTTTCCACAGGGCTCACAAGGTCTCTGTCGACACCTGGCAATATGGAGTCCATCATTTCAACCACGGTGACTTTCGAGCCTAGCTTGGAAAAAGCTGTGCCCAGCTCAATGCCGATATAGCCTCCGCCTATTATGACAAGGCTTTCAGGGACCTTCTTGAAATCCAGGATGTCCCTGTTGTACCATACATCACCGAACCCTGCGATTGTGGCAGGTACCGAGCCTGTGGCAATCACCAGGTTTTCGCACTCAAGCTCATTCTCGCCTATCCTGACTGTGTTTCTGTCCAATATGGTTGCTGAGCCCTTTCTAAGCTCCACTCCATATGCCTTGAAAAGTGTTTCGACCCCTCCGGTCAGCTTGTTTACCATGGACCATTTCCATTTCTGCCATTCCTCAAAGTCTGGGGAGAGGTCTAATTTCATTCCAGGCATATCCCTGAGGTATGCTATGGAGTTTGCAAGCTCTATGAGGGCTTTTGAGGGTATGCATCCGTAGTTGAGGCACTCTCCGCCAACACGGTCTTTCTCCGCCACAAGCACTTTCTTCCCTTTCTGGGCAATGCGTATCGCGGTCGCATAACCACCCGGACCGGCACCTATCACTATTGCGTCGTATCTCATGTGATCAGTCCTGCACGAATATGAGGGAGGGCTTTTCCATCAGTTCCTTCACCCTGGATATGAACCTTGCGGCATCCGCACCGTCTATAAGTCTGTGGTCGCAGGAGAGGGAGATATACATCTCCGCGTCCTTGCCGGTGACTTCCATCCTGTGAAGAGCCAGGATTGCAACCTCAGGGTAATTGATTATTGGGTTTGACATGACTCCGCCTATGGTTCCTACATTGGAGATTGTAAACGTCGAATCCTGCACCTCGGCAAGGGTCAGCTTGTTCTCCCTTGCCCTGGAAGCAAGGTCTGCGATCTCCTTGGACATCGTGAATACGCTCTTCTTGTCCGCATCCCTCACAACTGCCACTGTCAGTCCATCCGGGGTATCCACTGCAATTCCCACGTTGTAGTACTTCTTGAGTGTATAGTTCTTGTTCTGCTCGTTGTAGATTGCATTGAATTTTGGGAAGTCCTTGAGGGCAACAACAACGGTCTTCACGAACAGGGGGGTAAATGTGATGGAACTGTCCCTTGACTTGAGCTCTTCCCTGGTCTCCCTCAGGTTGGACATGTTGACCCTCTCGATTATGGTGAAGTGAGGCATTATGGCCTTTGACTTGGACATCTTCTCGAAGATCAGCCTTCGGAGTCCCCTTGGTTCAAGTATTGTATCACCCTGCTTCAGAGCAGGCTGAGTTCCTTTAACCGCCTCATGCGCAGGCGCTGGCGGAACGGCTGCGGCAGCCTTTGCAGGCTCTGCCTGGGATTTCTTGAAATTCTCAAGATCCTCCATCATTATCCTTCCACCTTCGCCGCTTGGTTTAACCTGATCCAGTTCAATGCCCATATCCCTGGCAGCCTTCCTTATTGCAGGAGACGCAATCACTCTCCCGGACGCCGCATGCTCTGCAGGTTTCTTCTCCTGTGCAGCAGGCTCAGGCTTTGATTCTTCTGCCCCCTGTGCTGCAGGGGCGCCTATGTTTGAGGTGGTCCCCGCTTTGCCGTCATCTATGAGCAACAGGCTTTCTCCCACCTTTACGACCTTTCCCTCTGGGAAGAATAGGGTCTTAACTTTCCCGGCAACGGGGGATGGAATCCTCACCGTGACCTTGTCGGTCATGACCTCCACCATTTCCTGGTCTGCCGAGATGCTGTCTCCTTCCTTGACCATCCATTTGACTATTTCTCCTTCTGCGACGCCCTCTCCAATGTCCGGTAGCTTGAATTCAAACATTTCATCACCTATATTCAAGAATTTTGGCAACTGCCTTCATAATCCTCTTCTCGTTTGGAATATAATAGTCCTCCATCTTGTATGGAAAGGGCGAATCTGGACCTGTTACTCTCAAGATAGGCGCCTGGAGGTAGTCGATCCTCCTCTCAGCTATCAGTGCAGAGATTTCAGCTCCCATGCCAAGAGTCCTTGGCGCTTCGTGCACAATGATGACTCTCCCTGTCTTCTCTACTGTAGCAAGAATAGCCTCTACATCAAGCGGCAGTAGTGTCCTGAGATCCAGCACGTCTGCGTTGATCTTGTTCTTCTTCACAGTGTCAAGCACAGTGGAGACCATGGAGCCATAGGTTATTATGGAAAGGTCGTCACCAGAATTGGCAAGCTTGGCTTTCCCGAGCGGTACCGTGTACATGTCCTCCGGCACTTCCTCCTTAATGGATCTGTATAACCTCTTGGGCTCGAGGAATATTATGGGATCACTGGCCTTGAACGCCGAGTTCAGGAGTCCCTTTGCGTCATATGGACCGGACGGGGTTGCGACAATGAGCCCTGCGGTATGCACGAAATAGGATTCGCCGCTCTGGGAGTGGTATAGCCCACCTCGGATTCCTCCTCCATACGGGGTCCTGATGATTATGGGGGCAATATATTCGCCTCCGGACCTGTAACGGATTTTTGCAGCCTGGTTTATGATCTGGTCCATGGCAGTGTAAATGAAATCCTGGAACTGGATTTCAACCACCGGGCGCAAGCCGTTTACTGCCATTCCAATGCCCATGCCTACTATTCCGAGTTCCACAAGTGGAGTGTCCAGCACCCTTTCTGGTCCAAACTTAGATAAAAGGCCGTCAGTAACTCTGAATACTCCTCCATCAACGCCAACGTCTTCTCCGAGAAGGATTACAGAGTCATCCTTTTCCATGTTCTGGCTGAGGGCCTGGTTAATAGCCTGCACCATATTCATCTGTGTCACAGGATATCACCGACCTCTTCCTTGAGCATCCATGTTTGTTCGCTGTATACTTGTTCAAATGCCGTAATGGGATCTGGCGGAGGTATTTTCTCGCATTCGTCGAATTTATCGTCGACAATCTTGATGGTCTTCTGCTTTATGTTCTCTATCATCTTGTCATCCATAAGCTTCAGGGCTTTCAGTGTCCCCTCGGCAATGGTCAGAGGATCCTTCTCGCTTCCTTCCGGTACTGATTCAGATCTGTATTTGGTCGGGTCGTCTGAGGTTGAGTGTGGACCCATCCTGAAGCTAATGGCATCTATGAGGGTGGGACCCTTTCCCTCGCGGGCCCTCTTCACGGCCGCCTTAACCGCTTCATATGTTTCCAGGATATCGTTTCCATTGGCCCTGATCCCGGGCATTCCGTAAGCGGCCGCCTTGCTCCAGATATCCACCCTGGTCTGTTTCTCTACCGGGAGTGAGATAGCCCATCCATTGTTTTCGCAAAGGAAGATAACTGGAAGCTCATAGACAGAGGCCAGGTTCATCGCAGCATGAAAATCAGGAGTTGAGGTCGAACCCTCGCCGAAAGTGGTAAGCACAACGCCTTTCTTCTTTCTATACTTCAGCGAATATGCGGCACCAACTGCCAGGGGAAGATTGGTGGCTACGGGGCTTTGCACCGACATGAAGTTATGCTTCCTTGACCCGTAATGGCTTGGCATTTGTCTGCCCTTTGCAATATCGGCGCTGTTTCCCATTATCTGGTTTATGATAAGATCCATTGGAACACCCCTGCTTATCATAAGCGGGACGTCCCGGTAGTATCCGTAAATGAGATCCTGTTCATCAAGCGCCATTGCTGCTCCTATCTGGAGAGCTTCCTGACCCATTGTCGGGGTGTAAAAGCCTACCCTTCCCTGTCTCTGTGCATTTACTATCTTCTTATCCAGCGTCCTGGACAGCACCATTGCTGTATATGCCTTGACCAGTTTCTGTTTCTCTTCCTGACTAGTTATCTCTGCCATTGAGTAATTTCCTCCTTGTCCATGCTTCAGCTGCCCTGTACGAAGTCCTTACCAGAGGTCCGGAGGCCACGAAGGAGAAACCCCTGCGGTATCCCTCTTCTTCGAATAGCCGGAACCTCTCCACGGAACTGTACTGATAGACTTCGACCTGCTTCTTTGAAGGGCGCAGGTACTGCCCTATGGTTAGAATGTCAACTCCAACGGATCTCAGGTCGTCCATGGATTGTAGAACCTCCTGGTCTGTTTCTCCCAATCCCACCATTATGGAGGACTTGGTGACCATTCTGGGACTTGATGACTTCACGTATCTTAAAACCTTCAGGGATTGCCTGTAGCCAGCCCTTGGGTCCCTGATGCTGGGAGAGAGCCTCTCCACGGTTTCTATATTATGCGCTATGACGGCTGGTTCAGCACTTATGATCCTGTCCAGGTGGCTCTCTTCTCCTCTGAAGTCAGGTATCAGGACTTCCACAAGCGCCCCGGTTTCCTTAACCCGTTCTATGACCCTGGCAAAGTGACCCGAGCCCTGATCCTCAAGGTCATCCCTATCAACTGAAGTGATGACAACGTAGCTCAACCCCATTCTAATGACCGAATCGTAGACCTTGTCCGGTTCGTCCACATCTAGTTCTGTCATCCCGCCGTGGGTCACGGAACAGAACCTGCATCCCCTGGAGCAGTTCTTACCCATTATCATGAATGTCGCGGTACCACTTTCCCAGCATTCTGATATGTTGGGACATCTGGCTTCCTCGCATACTGTGTGAAGCGATCGCTCTCTGAGTGTGCCCTTTATCATGACGTACTCAGGCCCCGTGGGTATTTTCACCTTGACGTAGTCCGGCTTCACTGCTTGAGATTGTACTGATATATTCAAACTATCGTAGATACGAAAGGAAAGGATATAAAAATTAGAGCTGGGAGGCTTCCTCATGGCAAGGGATAGTGTAGGCAGTCACGTTCCCTAGACGCCACGGATTTTCAGTTTCAGGTAAGACTCCTGCGTTCCTGATCACCCTTTCGCTTGCGGATGGGAGCGTTTTAATTACAAACACCAGAGTAAGTCCCGCACTCCATGCAAAAATGGTCACTCCAAAGATGATCCCGGGAACGGGTGGAAAGGGGATAGTAAGCTTGTTGGGTTGGAGTTCAAATACTGAAGTCATGTAATATTACTGGAGGAGCAAGAAAGAAGCCTCCAAACTTGAACTTCGGGGTACCCTTACTCATTCTGGACGAGAGGATAGGAGAAAACTCACATATGACAGTTAATCCTATGAAGAGTTCCAGCCACGCGGTATAATACTGCTCGGTGAAAGTGTTTGGAAACATATGTCCCTCAGAGGTCCTGGTCAGGCCAATATGGAGCTTGCATGCCTACTAAGTTGTTCCGGCCAAATGTACTATCAAAGCTGTCCAAGCTTTGTTTATAATTACTCAGGGTGGGGAGAGTGGAAGTGCAGGGAATGGCGGAGTGTTGAAGACCGAGATGTAAGAGCCTGATGGTGAGTTTTCTCAAGTACCATACGTCACATCCCCATCATAATAAGCCTTCAACGAGTGCAAGAAATGGAAGAATCCTCCGTTGGAAGAAAACTCTTTGGCATTGTAGAGATTGCAAAAGTTTGCCGGAATATTGCCTGGAAGCGATGATCCCAGTGCTCCAGCCATGCCAGAGTCAAGAGTCGCGAAGAAAGCACCGATTTGGGGTTGCTGATGCTGCTAGAGGAGCGAGAAGAAAAGCGGCCAACACACCGCTCATGAGCCCGTCGAGTAAACTCATAGGATCTGTTTGACCCATCAGAAAATTACAGTAGCGAAATGCATTGTGTTGGTTCGAAAAGTTGAGGTTAACATTCCATTGCTGGCTGATATAGTATGGGTATATCCCAAACCACCGTTAGCCTGAAGTGAGTGTAAAGGTGTTTACCCACACCCATGGATCGGTCGCCTTTGATGCAAAGGTTGGGGGTAGTCAGGAGTGCAAATTCACATGAAGTTGTGACTCTGCAGTAGTCATTCTTGATACCAGAGCTAGAGCCTTGACGGAATGCCTTCAGAACATGCCAAAGAGATAGTGAATCAAAATAGGTGACGTTTTGTGGTTCAAGGGTGTTATCCCGAATTCGGAGTTAATCAATCCAAAAAAAATGGGACATCTGGAGGTCAAAAGTGCCTCCAGACTGCCTTGGTTAGAACAATCTCTGGTTTGCAGGGCTCCCTGATGCTACATATGTTGCATGGATGGAGACTGGCTGGAATACATGCACTTCCATGAGTGACATCAAGTTCAGGCTTACTCCCGAGGCAATCACTGCTGCAGACGACGAGTATCCAACACTATACATGTTGGGGTACGAGTTGTCGCTTGTTGGAGTGCCGGATGGCAGACCATTGCTTGGTGGCGAGCTGTACCAGTAGTCCTGCAGTGCGTTAAGGTTCACAGAGGGCG
>JAKAFX010000033.1:8714-14706 GCA_021817735.1 Thermoplasmata archaeon
GTTCCAAGCTGTGCCTGGACAAAGTTGTATGCGTTGATGCTTCCCCATCCGACCGCGAGGCTATATCCATTATTGGCGCTGAAGACTGCATTTGACCCGTTGCTGATGAAGTAGAGTGCAGGTGCTCCTGAGAATGTTCCGGAGACTTGTTCCTGACCGAACTTGTAGACAAGCGGGTTCATGAATCCCTCAGGTGTTCCAAGGGAGTGATCCATGACTGCAACTATACCAGCTGTTAGGGGCGAGGCTACACTGGTTCCCCACAGTTCCTGATAACTGCTGGAGCCGCTGTATGTGATATATATCTCCATGTTGGCACCATCAGCTGCAACGTCTGGCGTCCCTCTACCAGAGGAAACTCCTGTTGTGGACGAGGCTCCGGTTATGACGCTGTTGGCATCCGAGGACCCGGCTTGCCAGGAAGGCTCAGCAAAGACAGAGCTTACTCCGCCCTGTGATCCGTCTCCTGCGCTGGGTGTGTTATACCACACAGACTGGCTTGAAATTCCGGTAGTTCCCGAGCCATCGGTTGATGCCGTCCCGGAAAGGACCGTGCATGCACCGCCGACCGCAAGAGTCCCGAATGTGCCATATGACATTGTTGCAGGGAAACTTGGTGCAACGTTTCCGCCAGAGTTTCCGTTGTCTCCAGATGAGGCGAGAACGGTGATTCCTCTAGCGGCTGCTTCCTGTTCATACTGCATCCATGTTGAGTCGTTGGCGTCTGTTCCGCCCCATGAGTTGGATATTGCAACGACATGTGACAGCGCACTGTTGACAGATGTATTGTAGCTTGGGTTCAGCACTGCTGCAAATGCCTGGTCAAGACATGCCTGCGTTGCAGAAGGCCCGTAGACCTCCACAACATGGGCGCCAGGCGCAGTTGATCCAGCCATCTCAAGGTCGAGCGTACTTTCATAGTCTGCCTGTGAGTTATCATTTGCTGCTGATGGCCCTGGGGCTGGAGCTCCTGCTATTGGGTACCCGTACACTATTGGTTGCGGGTCGCTGGATGGCAGGTTGTGCTGGAAGTAGTATGTTATATCAGACGGGACATAGGGAGCAACTGCAGATCCTGAGGAACTTGTCCCGGACCACAATATGGTTGCTATTGTCTCGTTTGTCGGGAAACCGTACTTTTGGTACAGTTTGCTGAGCTGGTAGGCATTCTGGAAGTCAGCTCCGTAGAGGGTCTGGGATGATCCAGATCCCTGGAACAGAGGAGAAATGTGAGCAGTATACCTTGTGTTCAAACCAACTATTGAGGATATTGGCCCATAAAACACCGGGAGCATCAACTGGCTCGATGGTGCTATGTACCTGGTCCCATGAACAGTAACAAAGTTGGACATGGACATGTGGAAAGTTGCCTGATATTGTGCAACAGTGCCCGAAAGCACTAAGGAAACCATGTCACCATAGGTCTTCACATGGAATCCCTGCGACATGAAATACTGAACATAGTGGTAGTACTCCATGGCACTTGGGGAGAAGTCCTGTACAAACTGACTCTGCGTCAGGTAGTGGTGGTACAGAGGAGAGCTAGGGTCCTGAACTGCTGCCAGGAAGTAGTTCAACTGCGCCTGGTTACTATACGGTAGCGACAAAACAACGCTTAGCTGCGTACCTGCTTTTGCTGGTCCCAGCGAGTGGCCGTTATTAACGACCCCTGCAACATGGTCTGGGATCAAAAATAGCTCGTTGCTATTGTTACTGGTGCTCTGGACGAGTCCATTAGCAGCCAGAAATCCTGTGGCAACGAACGCAAAAGACAGTAACAGCACTGATGCTATTAGTAGTCGTCTTTGCATTAAGCCGTTATATGTGGTTGGACGTATTTAAAAATTCGCTTCATTTTTAATTACTCCTAGTAATGTAAATAATAGCAGATCACATAATTGCCACATTTTGAGGTCTCTGGTAATAGGAGTCTGGTATCAAAACTAATATGCATGATATATAATTTTGCACATGTACTGATCCCACCTCGGAGAACTTTCGGGTAAAGAATTCCCTGCAATAATAGCCACCGAAGGACAACGTGCATGGATTTCCATGCGAACTCACCCTTATGAATGCGGCACCATGGAAGTGGTGTCCCGCTTCCTGCTTGTTCTTTCTGAAATGGATGACCCTGCATGTTTCCTAAATATGCAATTAGCAATAACCCAAGGCTTTGCCCGATGAAAAAGACGGTATGGTTGCCATATATTCGGATTCATACTACCCTGCCCAGGATGGTGTTGTCACCTACATAGATGCGTTGAGAAAGTCGCTTACCCTTGTGGGTGTCTCTTCGTGTGTGGTTTCAACCTCAAGGAAGCCGGGCCTGGATATGGCAGAAAATGTCTTCTATGCCAGGGGGATGACCCTGCCGTCATATCCACAGTATAGTATTTGCATCAGACCGTTTTCGATAAACAGGAGAATCGTCGACCTGAAGCCTTCTGTGGTCCATTCCCAGACGCCTTTTTCCATGGGACTTTCCGCCCTGAGGGTTGCAAAGCTTTCTGGCGCGAGGAAAATTGCCACCTTCCATAGCCTTGTCTTCAGCGAAAGGGCCCTTTCCGCCTATCTTATTTCAAGCAAGGCGGTCACCAGGGTGGTCCATTCTGGCCTCATAAGGTACATGCGCTGGTTCTATTCCAGGTTTGACGTGCTGATCTCGCCCTCCAACTACATCAGAGAGAAACTGGAGGAGGTTGGGATAGATGGATCGGTGGTCGTGAACAACGGGGTCGACATTGAAAAGTACCTGTCCTGTCCGGACAGAGAGAGTTCAAGAAAGCTCCTTGGGATCCCCCTTCAAGAGAAAATAGTGCTCTATCTGGGAAGGATTGGCTATGAGAAGAATCTTGAGATACTAATTAGGGCAGCCCCTTCCCTTGCCAGGAAAGGCTTCATGGTCTACATAGTTGGTTCTGGCCCGTCGCTGGAATACTACCGAAAACTGGCATCGATCATAGCCCCTCACAACATACTTTTCAAGGGAAGGGTCTCGGAAGAAGACAAGCTGCTATATTTCTCTGCGGCTGACGTCTTTTGCAATCCTTCACAATTTGAAGTGCTCAGCACGGTGGATATTGAGGCAATGGCTTGCGGGACTCCATTGCTTGTCCCTTCAGACTCCTCTCAGGTGGAGATCATCGAGGGGGGAAAGGGAGGAATGGCATTCACATCCGATGACCCGGAAAGCCTGGCTGACCGTGCCGAGGACATTGTATCGAGGAAGTACTCCCCCAGAGACCTGACTCAGAAATACAGCCTGGAAAACCACGGAAGAAAAATGTCCAGCATATACTTCAAATGACCTTCAACTTATGAGGTTTTTCTTCTTCAGAAGGTACCAAGCAGCGGCAACGTCCTCTATTCCATTGCCCATGGACTTGAACACGGATCTTGTTGCCTCCTGACCAGTTTTGACTGCATCCTTAAGTTCAATTACCTTTCCTGCACCGTTCGATGATATGTAGTCTGCAACCTCTGTAGATTCCTGCATAGCCTGCTCAAGGTGCTCAACACAAACCAGGTCGCTCTTTTCAATGACTTCCGGTGAAACCTCTCTATTTCCCATTATGTTTGACCCTACCAGGTTGAGGTGGAACCTCTCAGGCATCATCTCAGGCCGCAGGATTGCATGCCGGGAGCTGGTCACTGTGCTGATTATCCTGGAGTTAAGTGATACTTCTTCCGGGGTCTTCTCTGCTTTTACTTCCAGCCCCAACTTTTCCTTCATCCTCCTGGAGAATTTCACAGCATTGTCATAATTCCTGGAATAAACCCTCACCATCCCCGGGTGGAAAACTGAAGCATGAGCCATGAGATTTGATTCCGCCTGGAATCCGCTTCCGATTATCCCGATGTCTGGATCCTCCTCCCTGACAAAGAGGGTTGATGCCATGGCAGCCAGTGCGCCAGTGCGGATCTGGCCGAGATAATTTGCATCTATTATTGCAAGAGGCTCAGCGTCTGATGTCCTGAATACCAGAACCTTGAATGAGACTTTTCCTTCAGTGGCCGAGTATATCTTTGCTCCTGCGACCCCCAGTGAAGTGATTACAGCAGGCATTGTGCTCAGCACGAACCTTTCCCCATATGTCCTTGTTCTTGGGCTAGTGGATGCTTTGCCATCCGCAAGATCGGTAAATGCCTTTTTCAGGATCCCAATCACCCCTGAGAAGTCCAGTTCATTTCTTGCTTCCTCCTCGGTTATCATGTACATGCTTTTGGATTGCGGGGATAGTAGATATCGTTTATGGGATGGAAAGATCAATGTAAGTACTGATACAAGAGGTAGTTGAAACAGCGCTTGGGGAAATCGCGAGCCTAGATACCGGTATATGATACTTTCAGATTTTCTCAGTATTGTGAAAAAACACAGGAACGGGTTATTCCTGTTTATCAAATATCCAATGGTGGCTAGATCCCCTGGTAAATCTAAATGGCATCTCTCCTTACGGTGGTAGGCCTCCTGCGCAGGTTCATGATAGAGTAACGCCAGCTGGAGATATCCTGCGGATATCATCGGTAACTGTCAGCAGTAAGTTGGCAATGCCTGGTACGGGCAAAGGTTAATTTCATGAGTCCAATCGCCTGAGTTCAGGGAATGGAAAACAGGTATCTCATAGCTCTGAGGTCATTCATCGTTTCAGCCGGTGCGACTGCTGCTGCGACTTTTGTTGGCATATACGGAGTCCTCCTGGGCGCTAATCCTGCTGAGATGGGCTTTCTTCAGTCCACTTCCAACTCCCTATCCAATGCTGGACAGGTCTTCTGGGGAAGGATCAGCGACAGGGTGGGCAGGAGGCTTCCCTTCCTGATTATGGGCAGCATCTCGCTTGCAGCACTATGGTTCCTTATGCCATTTGTCTATGACCCTTTCAACCTCATTGTCCTCTATGCCCTGATTTCTGTCTTCTCATCGCTGATCACTGTGAACTGGTATGCCTTCATTGCCGACAACGTGGAATCGGCGACAAGGGGGAACTTCCTCTCGGCCATAAACAACCTCTCTTCGGTTGGAACCGTCCTTTCCGTGGTCGCGATGACATTCTTCTTCACTGGGCAGAACATTCACGACCTGTACATCCCCTTCATGGCAGGAGCGATCTCTTACGCGATTACCGCAGTGCTCCTGGCAAGGGGGAAGGAAAAGTCGCAGAATCGCCCGGAATCCCGGAGGCAAAGACAAAAGTGGAGGGAGATCAGGAAAAACGTTCCATTTTACAGGTATTTTGTGGCAACAAGCGTGCAGGGCTACTTCTGGTCCATGGCCTGGCCCATGTTCCCAATAACAATAATATCCGTGATGAATTTCTCCGTCCTAACTGTCGCTTACCTCACGATCATATCACTCTCCGTGACCATCGCGACCCAATACATCTTCGGAAGGTTTGTGGATAGGGTCAACAGGGTGCCGCTGATTTTCCTAAACAGGAGCATGCTCTGCATGATCCCTTTGATGTACGGACTCTTCACCAGCTTTCCGGAGTTCGTGATTGTAGAGATCTACAGCGGTTTTCTCGGGGCCATTCAGGCAGTTGTCATGACAGCATACCTGCTCGATGTAGCCCCCAGGGAGAGCCGTGCAGAGTACATATCAAAGATAAATGGAATGAATGGGGTTGTATATTTCCTTGGTGCGATCACTGGGGGGTTCCTTCTGCAATACATGGTGTCCATATATCCCCTGAGACTTGCTCTCCTCCTGTCATACATTATAGTTTTTGGCGGGCGTCTTGCAAGTTCATTCCTATTCCTTAGGCTCAGGGAGGTTGGAGGAAACAACCGCCGGGAACTTGGCCTGTTTTCAATCCTGCTCAGGTGGAGGCAGCCTGGGAGCCCCTCCGGGGGCCCAATAAAGCCCCCATGACTAACTACTCTGAACAGGTAGCCCAGAAAACATGAAAAGAAGTATTATTCAGTTTCCAATACGAGGTGATGGAAGGAAAGCCCCACATTGAAACCGAGCGGCTCAAGAGATATGTTGACC
>JAKAFX010000095.1 GCA_021817735.1 Thermoplasmata archaeon
CCACCAAACCTTGAAATCATAACAAGGGCCTGTCCCCATTCGGTTTCAAACGTGATATTTGCCCAGTAAAGCCCCATTCCAGGTTGGGGACCGATGTAGTCCCTCCCGGAAACTGACGTCAGGCCAGTTCTGAAACCTGCTGCGGGCCCGAATACTATCCCATCTGCAAAGCTGTTCCCAAAAACCACACTCAGGTTGTCACATGAAAGTGAAACGCTTTCCCCAGCGTTCCAGGAGAATAGCATTGACAGGGTGCTAACCGACGACTGATTGAAGTCCATGGCAAGGAAGGAGCGTTGGAAGTACGAATCTGTCCGTACGTTCAGGCCTGAGCCATTGGCCGTTGATATGACATCATAAGATACATATGAAGCGTTGCCGCCTTCAATATACCGAACCGTGCTGTTGTTGGCTGGAAGACACCCAGGGTGCATCAGTGAAAAATCCAGTGTTATGCCTTCACTCTGATACGAAATATTCAAAGATTTGGAACTGTTATGAAAACTCCACAATGGCGATACAGGTATTATAATAACAATTGCAATAATAGCAATTATGCGCACCTCGGGAAAATGATTTGGAGATTAAAAATAATGCGCATTCCCTGAAGATGCATAGGTTTATAGATAGAAGACGCTCATGAAAGATCATATGCTGCGCGTCGGTATCAACGGCTATGGAACCATCGGGAAAAGGGTCGCTCATGCGGTTTCGCTGCAGGATGACATGAAAGTCTCCGGCATAGTCAAGACAAAGCCTGACTACATCAGCAAGATTGCTTCAAGAGAGTTCAACATTTATGTTCCAGATAGGGCAGCCGAGAAGAAGTTTGACGACGCAGGAATCAAGATAAAGGGGGACCTTGGGAAACTGATCGAAGACTCCGAAGTCATCGTTGACTGCACCCCTGAAGGTAAAGGCGAAGAGAACCTCAAGACCTATAAAGATAAGAAGATCAGGGCAATTTTCCAAGGTGGAGAGGAAGCTGGTATTGCAGAGAGCAGTTTCAACGCTTACTCCAACTTCAACGAGTCTATCGGGAAGAGTTTTGTGCGCGTGGTGTCCTGTAACACTACCGGCCTAGCGAGAACAATTTCTCCACTCAACGATCAGTTCGGCGTAAAGAGGGTAAATGCCACCCTGATAAGAAGGGCTACAGATCAGAACGACAGCAGCAAGGGACCAATCAATGCAGTTGAGCCAAGCCTGAAGTTTCCATCCCACCATGCACCAGACCTGAAGACTGTGTTGCATGTTCCAGACGTGGAGACTGTCGCCATAAAAGTGCCAACAACCCTGATGCATGTCCATGTGGTCGAGCTGACAATGGACAGGAAAGCCACTGCTGAGGATGCCATCAATGCGTGGAACCAGAGGAAGAGGGTATTTGTAATATCGGGAAAGGACGGAAGATCAAGCACTGCCCAGATAATGGACATGGCAAGGGAGATCGGAAGAGATAGATCCGATCTCTATGAGATCGCCGTATGGAAAGAGAGCGTGAATTCCTCAGGAGAGAAGCTCAGGTACGTCCAGGCAGTCCATCAGGAAAGTGACGTAGTCCCAGAAAACGTGGACGCAATAAGGGCAATGTTCCAGTTGCTCCCACAGGATGAGTCCATAAAGAAGACCGACCACTCCATGGGAATTTCAGGAAGCGTGATTTAATGGCTGAGAAAAAAAAGGAAGAGAAGACATTCTCTGTAGAGGACTTGCCAGGCGTTGGAGAAGCAACGGCTGAAAAGCTGAGGGAAGCCGGCTATGATGAGTTAATGACATTGGCGGTTGCATCCCCAAAGGATCTTTCGGAAGTAAGCGGAGTTGCGGAAGGAGCAGCAGCAAAGATTATTGCTGCAGCCAGGAAATTTGCCGACGTTGGTAATTTTGAGACTGGCGAGGAGATACTGCAGAGAAGGAAGGAAATCCGGAAACTTCCAACCGGCAGCAAGAATCTCGACGACCTTCTTGGAGGAGGGCTGGAAACACAGGCCATAACTGAATTCTACGGTGAATTTGGATCTGGCAAGACGCAGATAATGCACCAGCTTGCAGTGAATGCGACCATGCCTGAGGAGGCTGGTGGCTTCAACACGGACGTTCTAATCATTGACACGGAGAATACATTCCGCCCGGAAAGGATTGTGAGCATGTCTCTGGCAAAGGGCCTTGATCCAGATGAAACCCTCAAGAGGATCCACGTTGCAAGGGCATACAACTCACACCACCAGATCCTTCTTGCCGAGAAGGCATCAGACATGACCAAGGAATTCCAGATTAGGCTGCTCATAGTGGATTCCCTGACTTCACACTTCAGGTCTGAATACATGGGAAGAGGTTCGCTGGCGGAAAGGCAGCAGCTCCTTAACAGGCACATGCATGACCTGCTGAAATTCGGGACCATAAATAATGCAGTGGTAGCCGTGACTAACCAGGTTTCTGCCCGTCCGGACATTTTCTTCGGTGATCCAACAGCACCGATTGGTGGGCACATCGTGGGACATACTGCAACATTCAGAATATACCTGAGGAAGAGTAAAGGTGGAAAGAGGATAGCAAGACTTGTGGACTCCCCGTACCTTCCAGAGGGAGAGGCAGTCATACAGCTCAGTGAAGACGGAATAACAGATGGTGTGCAGGCATAAGGCTTAAGACAAAATGTTAATTACGTGTAACGCTTAGAATCTGAGACCTATGTGGAAATCAATACAGGACAAGTTCAAAAACAGTCCATCGCAAATGCTGGTTGTCAGCAAGTTCGTACAGATCGGTCTCTCAGTGAAGAATGATTTTGAAGGGGTGCCTAGGATATTTTGTCTCGACATAGAGATAAAGGCGAACTCTGTTGCAGCGTCTGTAGGGGTGGATCGCAGAGTCGTCTTGGAGACTGTAAAGAAAATAGCATCTGACCCTGAACTTTTTAAGTTCTTTGCAGGCCTGAAGCCAACCGCCAATCTTGGCACTTCAGATTCAACTCTCGGATTCGGCCGCATCGAGGTGATCCCAGAAGATGCAAACAAGCCTGGAATAATCTCCGGCATACTTAACATCATTTCCGAGCATGGCCTCAATGTCAGGCAGGTCATAGTGGAAGATCCAGAGATTACGGATAATCCAAAGGCCCTGATCGTGACTGATAAGCCCATCCCATCTGAGATCATACCCGCCATGAGGAAGGTAGCTGGCGTCAGTGCGCTGGTTATCCTCTAGCCCAGCAGGAGAGATGGGGACCGATCAGCCAGATTTTAGTTTTCTGGAACAGAGGGAATACCAGCGGAACTCGATCGAGTTCATCTTGAACGGGCTCCGGAGGTCAGGGTCCGCAATAATAGAGGCTCCAACGGGCTCTGGCAAGACTCTGATGGGCCTGATCTCTGCCATTCGGGCCAGGAACCCGGGAGACCGTATTCTGTACCTTACCAGGACAAACTCACAGCAGCAGCAAGTGAT
>JAKAFX010000034.1 GCA_021817735.1 Thermoplasmata archaeon
AGGTTCAGGTTTTGTCCGTCACTCTACGGGATCCAAGAGCTTGAGATATTTCATGACGCGAATCTCCGCATGGATCGCAAATACGGCACTTGCTGCATACTCTGCTCTGCTGTTTGAGCAGTTCAACCTGACGGTGATTAACGGGATACTGTCCGGTTTTGGCCTGAGCAGCACTGAGACAAGCATCATAGTAATTTTTGTGTCGCTGTTGTTCATAATGTGGTTCATTGTCAATGCATTCTTCAGCGACAGGTACCTAAAACATATCGGCAACGTACAGATAGTTCTTGTAATTTTTATGGTATCTGTCCTGATACTTGAAAGCCTCAATCTTGGTTTCAAGACTGGCTGGAATCTTTCCGGCCTGCCTGCTGTTACTTCAGGGAATCCCTTTGTTGACCTTATAATCAACGTAGGATATCTTTACCTGATTTTCTTCGGATTCCAGGAGATCCTTTCGCTCAACCGCGAGGGGCTGGACGAATCCACGGTTCCCTTTGGCCAAAATCTTTTCAAGAAGAGCTTGCTCGGAAAGGATTTCTATGTCCCTGCAGCGATTATATCAACCGTGATCATATCATCCATAGTAAATATCCTGTTTGCCCTTGCCATAATGTCGCTTCATCTCAACCCATCAGAGATATCTAAATCTGCCATCCCAGCCATATACATTGCACAGGTTTTCACTGGCAAGTACTGGGAACTCCTCATAGGAATCGTATTCCTTGTAGCATCCATAACAACCTTCGTGCCTGCGTTTCTTGCCGCATCAAGGCACCTTGGTGCCCTTAGTGAGGACGGGTTCTTTCCTAGGGCTGTAAGCTCTGCTTCCTGGCTTATAACACTGGTGCTCATCGTGGCGCTATATTCCCTCAATGCAAACTTCCTTGTGAGCATAACGGACTTCATGATACTCATAAGCCTCACGATCATATCCCTCTCTGCCATTTGGATAAAGAAAACCCGACTGCTCAATCTTGACAGGTGGCAAAAACTTGCCATATTGGTTTCAATTCTGGGGATTGTAAGTGCAGCATCACTTTACTTCATTGAGCCAGATGTGGTCCTGATTGGAGTTTATGCGTTTCTGCTGACATATTTCTTCTTCGATGTCCTGAATCTAGGCACGGTTGGTAATACGCTATTTCTCATGTTCCTAGACCTAGCTGCCATCCCAATGATCCTGTTCTTCCCAGTGGGGTATCTGACCTTGGCTGGATCTGCCATAGGCCTTGGTAACGTGGTAATATACCAGGGTGAACTAGTAATGATGCTTCTGGTCTGTGCAATATTCATTGCGGCCAACCTGATGGTTGACATCCTGCTTATTGGACGAACAGGATTTCGCCCAGGAGTATCAGGCGAGCCTGAACAGCCGCAGATTCCTCTCTAGCATCTTCTTGTCGTCGATCGACTGCATGATCTCTTCCTTGAGCCTACCTGAATCGTATTTAACTCTCCTGTGAGTTATAGTCGTGCTTTCTGTGTCAAGTATCGTGTAGGAGGGATCTGGAATAGAATCTCTTGGCTGCCCCACTGAGCCTGGGTTAATGATGATTTTTCCGTTGAAATGGAGTGAGAACTGGTAATGGGTGTGGCCCACTATGAAGGTAGTAGCATCCTCAAGTCTCCCTAGAGCGTTTTTCATCGAATCTGGAGAGATGGTCCACGGGTACATGTAACCATAGAGATTGTTTGCAGGTGAACCATGGGATACGAAGATTTTCATGTTATCCACTTCCTTCTGGAAATTCTGAGGAAGAGATGCCAGGTAATTCCTGTCTTCCCTGGATATCCTGGGAATTGTGACATTATCTCTTGTATAAACTGAGAGTTCATGGTTTTCCTGTCCGCAATGACAGTCAATCCCAAGGCCGGCAGCACTGTCATGGTTCCCCTGAACCAACAGGTCGAAGTTTTCCTTGACAAGATCGATTGTTTCAGAAGGAAGAGGACCATAGTCAACTATATCGCCCATGAAGATCGACATATCCCATTTTTCCGACTCAAGCACTTTCCTGAGTGGATATGGATTTGCGTGCACATCGCTACAGAGTAGTAATTTCATCCACACAACAAGAACAGATGTCAATTAATGGGTTTCTATATAGCGGCAGGAACCCTATGTTTGTATCAGTATGCGTTGAACTACATTTATATAAGCAATGACTTTCACGACGGGATGAAGAAGATCAAGTTAACCCGAGCAATTGAATCCACCTACAAGGTAAAAGCAATTGTCATAATCTCCTTCATTCTCACTTTCCTCCTTTCAGGGAGTTATTATTTCACTCATTATGACTTCAACAATTACGTACTAGTAATTGCGAATTATTTCACCACCAGCGTGACGCTTGACTTCTATGGAGTCATCATAGGCCTGTTACTTACTGCATATACGGTCCTAATTGGATTCATCCCGAACTTCACTGGTGACAGCCTTAAAATGCCAATCTTTGGCCAGATAAACAGGCTATTCCTTTTCACAATCCTCGATTCTATGCTGCTAATGATACTTGACTTCACGCAGGGAGTGGTGTCGGAGTCGCTGGTCACATTCGCTGGGGTCTATTCCATAGCAGGATTTCCAATTTTTCTTGATGCCATAGTGTTTTTCTTTATCTCTATGATGATTGGCCTGATATTCTGCGTCCTTACTCTCTCGGAAATTTTCACCTTGCTAAGAACCAAGGGGGAGATGAGGCACTCAAGAGACATAGATACTGAGGCAAGGAAGAAGTATCGCAACAACGATGACTAGGCGTCGCATCCATCAGGATATAAAATCCAGTTCATCACCTGACGTGTCGTCTCTGCCCTTCACAAGCCTGGAATTTACTCCACCAACAACCAGCATGACCTGTACCCTACCATGAAGAGAGTCATCAAGTCGTGTTCCTAGCTTGATCCTGGCTCCCTTTGCGACAAGTTTCTTCACCTCGTCGACAACACTGGGTGCCTCCTGGACATCCATGTCGTCTCCTCCAGACACGTTTACGATGACCCCAGTAGAGGTGGAAAGATCAACGTCAAGGAAAGGTGAGTCTATAGCCTGTTTGAGTGCATCCAGGTGCCTGGTGCCATGTGGCGCATCGGAGATCCCTATTCCAATCATGGCTTCCTTGGAGTTGGTTATGACTTCCCTTAGGTCGTTAAAATCAAGGTTCATGAATCCTGTCTTGTTGACGATCTCAGTAACAGCCATGACAGCCTTAGCTGCTATCTCGTCTACAATCTGAAAGCCTTTCTCAAGCGGAAGGTCCTTGGCCACTTCTTCCAGCTTGTCATTCGGGATTATTATCACCGTGTCTGAAGCTTCCTTGAGTTTCCTCAGGCCGATAAGTGCCACCTTCTTCTTGTTCCTGCCCTCCATTTCGAATGGCATAGTTGCAATTGCGATGGTCAGCGCGCCGTGCTCCTTTAGTATCCTGCAGACCACCGGAGCCGCTCCGGTACCAGTTCCTCCACCCAGAGTAGTGGTAACAAAGGCTATTTCAGTTCCCCTGGCATAGCTGACAATCTCCTGCTCAGATTCCATAGCCGAAGCTTCGCCTACCCTGGGGTCTCCACCGCTTCCCAGTCCGCGGGTCAGATTCTCTCCTAAAAGTATCTTGTTGTGCGCTTTGGTTTTCCTGAGATGTCGCGCATCGGTGTTGAGGGCAATCAGATCAATCCCAGTAATGTGCTTGGCAAACAGTCTTCCAACAGTATTACTGCCTCCGCCTCCTACGCCGAAAACCTTGATCAGGGACTTCGTCCTTTCAGCAAACTGCTTTATCTCTTCTTCTGATGTTCCAAACTGGCCCCAGGCATCTTCTCCGTCTGGAGGGGATTGATCTGCGTCAGTATTCATTCCTCGTTTCATGGCAAATCAATTTATTAATGTTAGCCAGTTTTCTCTATTCGAGCTTGTTATCTGGTTAACCAAGAGCCCTGCTTCCAGAAGGTCATCAAACCCCAGATGTTTGCCACAAATAGTATGAGAAGTGCAATGGATCCGTAGGCAAACGTCTTAAGCCGGTTTACCAGCATGTTCGACGAGACCGCTGCTGCATATATCCCAACTCCAACAAAATTAAGGATTTCTACAAGTGTTCTTATCTCAAAGAACGGATCGATATGGTTGTTAACAAAGCCCGGCACGGCTATGAACACGCGTATGAACCTGTCGAACAGCACGCTGAAGCTGAGAGGAGTACTGTGGAACAGGAATGGGTGAATGAAGAAATACGATTTAGTGAAGATCAGGGCTAAAAAGCTCAGAGGAAGCACCGAGATAAACAAGAACTCAAATGCATAGAACTTGCCAGCCTTGAACAGAGTCCCATCCCTGATGTACCTGAACAGAAAGCGCCATCCCGCTCTTGACCACCTGACCTGTTGCTTGAAGTAGTTCCTGTATGTCTTTTGTGGACGAGTATAAACAATGACGTTAAAATTCCTCGTGATCCTGAATCCCTTGTTAATCACGACACCAGTCAACTGCCGGTCATCACCGAGTTTTCCTGGTCTTCCGAGAAACCTGGGTTCTGTGAATTCCTTGGAGAGTATGAAATCCTTTACTACGCTGGTCCTGAACATCATGCAGGCTCCATCGAGAGTAAGGGTGTTACCCCTCTTTGCAGTTGATTTCAGGATCACCTCTCTTGCCCTTTCGGTGAACTCTGCGCTATATGATGCAGGGTTTCCTTCGTTAATGATTTTTATCACACCGCTTACTCCGCCTACCTCAGGGGTAAATTTTGATAAAAGCCCGGTCACGCCATTGCCGGGAAGAATAGTGTCACTATCGACAATTAATACAAACTCCGTCTCAACAAGTTTCATTCCCACGGCGATGGATTTTCTCTTTCCTTCTCTGGCTTCCTTATGAATGAATTCTCCTCCGAGTTCTTCTGTCATAGAACGGTATGGCTCAAGGGATGAATCACCGACAACAATAAACCTGCATCCTTGTTCCTTTACCGCCCTTATTGAAGACTGGAACATATCAGGGTCTTCATTGTAAACAGCCATCACTATGGTAACATCATCCTTTGAATGTTGGGCATTCGTACTGTCATCAATGTAGTAAAGAGAGTCTATTGAATTAACGAGATAATAGCCAATTGAAGCCACCGAGACTACCGTGATCAGGAGGATCAGCAGTGAGATTATCGTAATTGCACGATTGACACTATAGATAAAACTTTATGGTGCAATAGTGAAGGCAATTATGTTTCGGCAGTTCTTCTAAGAGAACTATGGTCTGTATAATGGTTATCTTCCATAACTCCAAGAAATTGATTTGTGTTGTGCATACGGTGGTTGACTAGCCTTTACAAAAGTGTGATGAATTATCATCAGTTGACTGACATACTAAGAAACTCAAAGTTAAAAGCTTCGAGGAGCAGTGGGGTTACCTCTTTCGAAGCAGATACCGTAGAAATGACCATTGAGTTTTTGAAAACCCTCACATTCAGAGGCAGACCATTGAATGTCCAGAAAGTACCGTTGGGGTTTGAGTTGAACCCCGAAGTTGCATTCACGTAGTCGCGATAGAAGGTATAATTCCACAGAGCAATGGAAGGTGAATATATTGTCATAGTGAAATTATTCATGAGGATATTAGTAACATTGGCAGTATACTCAACACCTCCACTTTGGAAGCTAAGTAATTCACCACTTTGGATTCCCTGAATGATTTTGTTTTGTATTATACCCTCAAGTATGTAATTCCCTGTCTGAGAAATAGAAAAATAATTCCCCTCCAGATTCATAACCCTGAATGAAGCTGAAACTAGCCCCTGTTTGTGACTGACAGACAGAGGTGTTCCACTAATCGACTGCCCAAAGGAATTACCTGAAAACGCCTGAACAACGAAACCGTCTTGAATGTCAATAGCCCTCTGTGGAATAAATGAAGTAGAGGCAAACGATGAGATCTGTCCATCCCCGGTGTAATTCCCCGTAGGTGAAAAATTCTCACCGTAACCGGAACTGCTCGATGATAGGACCGTATCGCCTGAAATAATTGTAACAGAATTAGTTAACCAGTTTGGGACGTATATCTCACCATTCAACGGATCGTATGCTATGGCGTTTGGACCGTTGCCCGGGCCAGAGCCAGATGGATACCCAGAAATGGTTGAAATTGGTTCGCCTGTCCTACCATCAATTATCCATACCTTCGAAGTCGCGTAATCCGTCATATAGAGGAGGTGGTTTGCACTGTCGAAAACTATGGCCGTGGGGGCAATCAGTGCAGGGGAAGTAGACGTATATCCGCCTCCGTATTCACCGGCTATCGCGTTATTGGACCCATTTATGACCAGTAGCCTGGGTGATGTATAACCGTAACTTCCGCCATAATCTGTTGGGGTATATCCAGAAACAAAAGAAGCTGTGCTGAAGATATACCCATTACTTGTGTCAAATGCTACGCTCCAGGGAGACTCTATGTTGATTCCGCTGACGTTCTTGTCTATGAGAGGATTGACGACCGCAATATCGGATCCCAGAGCTACATAGACAAATCCATTTGCTGGGTCATACGCTATTCCAGATGGTATTGTGCCGCTGTTAGGGGGGGCGAGTTGGATGTAGCCTGATTCAGCATAGGTCGATACATTAAGAGCAACTACCGCTCCTCCACCGCCAATACTGTAGAAATAGGGATTAGTAGGATATGAAATAGTGAACATTACCTCGTTGAGATATGGTATATACGCTATATCAAATGGCGTGGAGGAAAAATTTAGTGTCTTGATGATGGAGAGGGAGTTTCCACTGATAACCTGGATTCCACCGTTTGAGAATGATCCCGTGTAAGCACAGGTAACTGCAGAAACATTTCCTTCGGTAATAAAGATAAGATTGTTTTCGGTATCAAAGGTTATTCCAGTTGGGAAACCGGCAAGGGGGATTTCCTTTACGGGTAGGTTTGTTGCACCACTTACAACTATTACATTTCCAGGGCTAGGGCCTAATTGAAGGTTGGAATAGTTAGAATCAAGAATAAAGATCAGGTTATTCACCGTATCGACAGCCACACCGTCAGGGTTCTGGCCTACGGTTAAGTTCTTTATCACCCTGTTGTTAATCTGACCAGGTGGAGTATTGCCGCTATAGGATATTCCGACACTCACATCGTAGTGAACTGATATGTTGAAATTTCCACTGTAAGATAAGGAACTCTGCTCAGGATTGGTAAAAAACAATCCCTGTACGCCCATCGGGATGCTCTGGCTAACTGTAGACCCATTGGTAAGACCATTTGATGAAAGCTGGTTGGCAAATGAAGAAAGCGCCTGCTGTTCTGCTGAAACAAATTGATTCTCATATTGCTGCCCTGTAGCCGGAATATACCATATTACCAGTCCAGAAACAGTCGAGGCGGTAATGCTGAAGATCAGGAGCATGCCAACTACTTCTGAGACCGCATTATCTCTCTTGTTGGCAGGAACTTTCATGTTGCCAAATCACACTCCCACAACTGTAGCACTGATGTATTCAACATCGACTGAAAAGATAGTGATCACTTTTGTTGAGACAACTGAGATCGTAGAGTTGGTGGACTTCACTATAAATGGATAATTGCTGAACCTCCACGAGTTTGAGATCTGGGCATGGCTACTATTGTAGTGATTGAACAACAGATTATTGATCTCTTGCGAATAAGCTGAATGTATGGTATAGTTAAGGCCAAATAGGTACAGTCCAGTAACCATTGCTGGATAGCCATTCCCGTATAGATCAAAGTAAGTGAACCGCTCTCCGATATAGTACTGGTCCCTAGTAACTGATGTAAGATTCAGTACAATTGAACTCGTACCGGTCCCGGAGTAAGAGGTATCATGTCCTGCAAGGTTGAGAAGGGAAGCAGACACTGTTATGTTCCCGCTATTGTTCGAAATCGATACTGGAATGTTTGCCGATGAAACAACATACTGCGAGGACGAATAATTAGACAGCACCATGTTGTCCTGCAGATGGAATGATACAGAAGGAGTGTATGCAGTGTATCCATACGATACCATCTGACCACTTCCTGTTAGCTCGTTTGACAAGAATTTGCCTGTCTTGTTGTTGAAATATATACTGCCACCGTTTATTGCAGTCACTTGGTTAGAAACCCCATCCACAACGTAGATTAAGCCATTTTCAGAATCGTATTTGATACTGGACGGGGAGAGACCAGCAGCAATATTACCAATAGTCTGCTTTGTAAAGGTATTGTTGAGAGTCACATTGTTAGATCCAGAATTAGAAACATACAGATACCCATTAGCCGGATCGAATGCAAGTCCAGTGGGATATGCGCCAGAACCAACGGTGAAATGTGCTACTACATCTGTTGACAGTGAAATTACTGAAACGTTATGACTGCCATAATTTGACACGTAAAGAGAATTGCTCAGAGAGTCGAAACAAACAGCGTCAGGTTTAGAGCCAACAGTGAAATTCTGCACGGAGTGCCCCCTGGTTAGATTTACTTCAGCAACCTTACCAGTGTTATATTCGAGCACAAAAAGGGTGCCATTAGGAACAAAGGTTCCAGATATAGGGCCGGAGCCAGATGGCAGGGAAATAACGTTGCTTGAGAGAGTAACTCCATTTTTTAACTCATATATGGTGCTTGAATTTGTGGTGATAACATATACCGATCCATTAATGGGATCGTAAGCAACGAAGTTAGGTCTAGTTAGGATGCCATTTGCGTCTGTTATAGAAACATTTCCAACGGACTTCCCAAGCACGGGAGAGATAATGGTGACATTGTTGGATCCATTATTAGCTGTATAAATGTAATTATTGGCCGGATCATATGCGACAGAGGTCACGTTGACTCCTGCGGACATGAACGTGATCTGACTGGGATCCACCGGATTAATGAGAGCAACATTATCAGATATGGCGTTCCCAACCGCCAAAAGGTTTTGCCCACTATCAAATGCAATTGATGTTGGCGAGTTAAATGGGCTGTTCCATACGTAATCAAGCTTGTGAGTGCCGCTAAGATTGGAAACTATTAGAATATTGTTGCTTCCATTATTTACCACAACTAGTCCACCCCCAGGTATATTGGCAACCCCGGCGAGGTAAACTGGCCCAATAAGAAAACCACTCTGGCCGTTCATGTTAATGGAGTCACGCGAATCATTGTACTGATGAAGGGAAGCTGAAAAATTTGTCATATTGATAGCAGCAACACTAGAATACCAGTACTTACCTGTGCCATTGAACTCCTCGTTGTAACTCCCTACGTAAAGGGTGGAATATACACTTTCCCCTGCTATCCTGCTGGTCATAGTAATGCCTGTGGGAAGAGACACTGGAATCAGAAGTGCTTTTGGTGTCCCATTGGGGTTGGTGGCACTTTCTATGGTGATATTGCCTTGTAAAGCCTGCTTCTTTTGCCCTAAATGCTTGCCTTTTCCAGGGAAAGCGTGATTGAACAGAAAACCTTGAGAATCACTAATAAAGACCTGCTGAGTGTAAGAATCATAGTATATCCCAAAAGGATGGTTTAAATAATGAAAAATCAGCCAATATCCAGGAGTTGAAACATTATAGATGGTAACGGCACTCTGAAAGTAGTCAGTCATCCAAACATACTGGTAGTTATTTCCATACTCAGCAACGTTAACGGAGACGAGCGTAGATGGAGCAGGCGTTAGATCCCCAGAAGTGTTGTTTATGGTATTGACACCATGATTCCCACTATATGATGTAATTGCAGATGGCGGGACGATAATGTTAATTTCTGAGGGATCAAGCAAATTTATCTCGACCATCTGCGGAATATAATGGCCCGTGTTTGTCTCGTTGAGGTCTGACACATAAAGATTGTTTGAAATAACCACCATACCACTTGGATAAAGTAAATTGCCCGTGATTCCCCTTGCGTTGATAGTCATAACCACTTCGTGAGTCACGGGATTAAAGACCGTAATTGTTGAGTATGGGAAAGATGGAGTGTAAAACGAGAAAAAATTAGAGATATATAATAACCCTCCATATGTGACTATACCATAAGGGTTCATGCCAGCATTGAA
The DNA here is from genome assembly GCA_021817735.1 of Thermoplasmata archaeon. Lineage (GTDB taxonomy): Archaea > Thermoplasmatota > Thermoplasmata > Thermoplasmatales > Thermoplasmataceae > JAKAFX01. The sequence goes on from JAKAFX010000034.1 coordinate 10,038, forward strand.
CTCGCCTACAAGCGTTCCTGTAGTTGCATTGATCTCAGAAATTGCATTTGCTTGATAGTCTGTGACAAATATGTCTCCATCGAGGTAGACAGCCTGAGTGGGTACGCGTCCATTGATTGAGGGAAATGAGCCTACAACTTTATTTGTGATTGCGGTGGGAACGGTATTTTCCAGAAGCCTGTAATTGATTCCTACCTGGTAGCTGAGAGACGCCGAAAAACCTGATTTCTGAAACATTATCTGACTCTGTATCGAAGGAGTCAGGAATGAACCCTGAATGCCCATTGGAACCCCTTGTGATATTATCTGTCCTGATACGAGAGACGGGCTCTCCAGTTGGGATACCAGCGAGGCCATAGCCTGCTGCGAGTTGACCTGAAACTGTTGATCGTAAGATGCCTGCGTCGAGGGGACATACCACACCTCGAATGTGGAAATAGCAGAAACAACAATGGCAAAAACCAACATTGTTCCCACGATCTCTGAAACGGCTTTGTCCCTGTGGGGCATAGAGCCTTATAATCCGGATTAGAGTTTAAACTTTTAGTCATAGTTTATAACATGAAGTTCAACTTCTTAATCAAGACCTATAATTCAAGCAGATTGAGCGTGAACTGGTCAAGGTTTGCAGAGTAGAGCGAGAATGAGCTGGTACTTTCTATGGAAAATGTATTGTTAAGGTATTCGGCTTTAAAATCGTACGATGAGAAGAGCCACTGGACCCCTACGGTCTTATTTCCCGTAAGACTTCCAGGCTTAGCATACTTCGTGAATAGTGTGGAATTCCACGCAGATGAGCCTTGGTTAGTAATGTTGTAATCAAGATAATCCAGTGATATAGCACTTACCACTGCTGGAGTGTATGTCCCGGTCTGAGGGTCATATACAGTCAGATTCTCGTTCTTGAAGAAATTGTTCTGATTGAGGTGTGAATACTGCATGGTTACAATTGTAGACCCAAAACCCCCATATGATGTATTGTTACCACTTATGGAGAACTGGGAAGTTCTGAGGGATATCCCACTAGAAGTGGTAGAAATCTCGAACGGTAATGCACCTATAATCTGGCTGAAATTAGAACCGACTTGCCGCTCGACAATGGTGTTGTCCTGATAGCAATATATTTCGGGCGGTACAAATGACGTAAATGCGTCTACAAGGATCTGACCATTGCTTGTTGACTTCCCCTCAATGTTAGAGACGTGAAGCGCGCCGTTATAATCGAACTTTACTGTCAACCCATAGGAAATGTTTGCACTGTATGCACCTGAGTTTTTGAAAAGGATCTGGGTATCAGAGTTTGATGAAAACGGAGGGGTTCCAGGAATCCCAACAGTGAAGCTCTGAACCACAAACTGATTGGGAAAGATTGTTCCATTCCCCATCTGGTTTTGCATCTGTATAAACGAATTTTCTGTCTGGAGGTCGTAGTTCAGTTCATTTGTCTGGCCATTTGAAGGCACATACCACAAGACAAAGGCGCTCATGAGAGAGACTACTATTACAAAGGTCAGAAGCGCACCTATAACTACCGCAACTGAATCATCTGCCCATCCCCCATTAGTGCGCATGTAATTTCCCTTCATGAGATCCTGGTTTAATACATCTTAGTGAGGCGAGTTCAGTTTGAATCCCCTAATCCAGATATTTGCTCTTCCGACCAGGATAGGGGACATGTATGTAGGGCCCTGTTTGTTTGACTCCACACGGGAATCCTATTCCTCCTTTCTTCTTCTCCTTAATATTACGAATCCAACTGCTGCGACTACCACTGCTACGACTCCAATTATAATGATATAAAGTTCTGTTGGTGTAATCAAGGATTGTTTAGCGGGAGTCGGAGAGCGAGGCGGTACGGTTGGTGGCGGGGCATTTTTTACGAAACTCACTTTAATGGTAATGTTGGTTCCGTTTACGGCAAGTATGCCAGTATATACTGTGGTGATGTGATATCCCGATACGTTATTCACTACATACGCGTAAGTTCCGTTTGGCATCGTAAAATTAACTAAAGTCGTATTGGAAGTAAGATTCACTCCACCGAGGTTTACAGACCAATAAGTTTTTAACGGAAGACCAGACTCCTTGAAGGATACCCCATATAATATCTCGGTATAATTCAGGTAGATTATTTTGGTACCCTCAGTTCCCAGAAGAGTGAAGGTTCCGGCAGCGGGAGCTTCCCATGTTGTATTGGTGGAATATGCCCTATATGTGTAGGTTCCATTGGGCAGGTAAAAAGTCGTCTGGTTACTAACATAAGTCTGGTTACTGTTATTATATTCTCCCTTCAGAACAAGCCCCCATTCCTTGTTTGCAGGGATACCATTTTCTGCGAAAATAACCTCGTTCATATATGCCTTAAAGACAATACTTACTGTTTCCCCTCTTCCACTTATTGATACCGTCCCAGAGGACGGGGCAGGATTGTACTCGTCAAAAGGCTGGACTAAGTAGGAATACGTACCATTCTGCAATTGCGTTGATATCACCGTACCATTTGTGGCGAATACCTTACCAGATAGTGTCATTGTCCATAGGGAGTTGCTGGGTAAACCTGTTTCAACAAAATTTACGGTGTAGATATAATCGGTAAAGTTGATGGTAAGAGTACGGTTTGCTCCAGAAATATTAAAGTAACCTCCAGAGGGATTCGGATAGTAAGTGAACCCACTGATAGTTGGATCAAGGTAATAGGTATAAGTACCGTTTGGTAGAAGGAAACTAAATGAACCTGTTGAAGACGAATACTCACTCCCGTCAAGTACAAAATTCCAGGTTGTACCGGATGGGAGACCATTCGCCTGAACCGACATCACATAACTGTAATTGTAAAATATTAGGTTTACCGTCGTGCTGGATCCTGATACGGTTACAAATCCCGAAGCATCATGCGCAGCGTACGGGAATTTTGTAGACACCGTGAAATAGTACGTGCCGTTGGGTAGACTGAATGTGACTGACTGGAATCCGTTTGAATTCTCGATCGTGCCATTCATTGTAACCTGGAAAGACTGCCCCTGTGGCAGGCCACTCTCGTTGAATGTTACTAGATTCAAGGTATCATGGAATTGAAGTGTGATAGTCGAAGAACCGGTTAGCCATACGTAACCACCGGAATTAGGCGACGTGTAGGATGGATTGCCACCGTACCTGACCTGATAATAGTAGGTGCCATTGGGGACCTGAAATACAATTGGCTCAAAAGCATCACCCGTAGCATTTAGGGAAACAGCGTTATCGGTTAGACTCAGACTCCAAGTAGCTGACGAAGGCAAACCACTCTCATAGAACGTGAGAACATGAAGTGGAGACTGGTAGGTGATCGTGGAAGATGGGGAAACAAGATACGTCGAGTTGTTTACGTATATGGAGCCTTCTGTTGAATCTGGCCTGAAGGAAGATGACATGCCCACCTGGTAATAATAGAGCCCATTGGAGAGATTGATAGTTCTGCTGTCCTGGAATAAACTACTGAATGCTCTAAAGGTTCCATTTGGGTAATAGAGACTTAATGTCCAGGCAGTTCCCTGTGGAAGACCATTTTCAAAGAAGTGGATTTCGTGAGTTTCCTTGATGAATACAACTGAAATATTGATGTAATCCAGCCCATTCCACGTAACATTTCCTGAGGCGTTTACCACTGGTACATATCCTTCCACCATGAAGACGCTAAAGTAAAGCTTTGCAGTTTCCCCCTTTGTCTGGTTGAAGTATATCTGGGAGTATGAAGAACTCAACTGGGTGTGGACATGCAGAGAGGTATTATTTAGCCCAAGCGACCACTGAGTGCCAGCCGGGAGTCCGGTTTCATAGAAGACCAAATATGGTAACACACTTGAACCTGAACTTTTTGTATAGACAGGATTAGCACCTTGTGAATAATTGAAGACCACCCTGAAAGTAACTGACCCCATTGTATCGTTGTTCATGTAGTTGGCAGTATTCACTTGACCGGTGTTGGTCCCATTTACCCTGAAATCAGGAACTGGAAGAATCGTATAAGTAATGATCTTACCAACCGCAGGAATTGGCTCAGTGAAATAAATTGACGAAGTTGAACTGTTCTCCACTACTCCCCCCATTTTAACTGCCCAAAGTGTATTGCCAGAAATGAATGATGGGAGTCCTATTTCAGTGAACTCTACACGGAAGTAATTTGGGACAAAATGTATTGGTAGGTACTGGTTTTCTCCGTTCATCGAAACCACTCCGCTTCCGGCAAAAGAATGTATGGTAAAATTTGCTGCTGGAATTATATGGTATGAATAAGAACCGCTGGGCAGTTCATACTCTATACTGGTCA
>JAKAFX010000035.1 GCA_021817735.1 Thermoplasmata archaeon
AAACTCTCCTGAACTCAGTGTAGGGTGCCTTCCTCAGTCGCATGTGATGGAATACCTGCATTATATTTCATGATTTCGGTTCCGCAGTATGAATCAGGGAGAAATCAACCAAATCTTGACAATGTCGTTACAGGGACGAAATGGGGAAGAATATCTTCAGCAGTTCTACTATTACCGCAATGAGGATGGCGATGTATATGACGAGCTTCGGGTCAAGGGCCGGCCCCCTGATTTCCTCTTCCTCGAAATATCTGATAAGTCCAGCGCCAGACTGGAATCCCTCATTCTTTTTATCGGCCATTCAACCAGCAATTGAAATTTTTGATTTAATCCTTTTCATTGCATTTGCTCTGTTGAACAAATATGTCTCTTGCGCTTCCCATGTTCTGATCATTTCGAGCTATCTTCAGGGATTCCCGATCAGTTCATTGCCTTCACCCTCTCCTTTGCCCTCTGGTTTATATAGTCGTATACCCAGAACCTCTGGTATCCCTCGGCTCCGAGACCTTCGGCACTCCTGCTCACGCAGTTCTCTCCCAGCTTTCGCTTCACGGCGGAGAATATCCCTTCAGTTCCGGGCCACCTCATGCCGTATTGATTCTGTTCCGACCATTCCCTGTATCCGGATTCCCGGTATTCCCTGATCGCTCTCCTCCTGTACTTGCTGCCCTTGTAGTGGTTTCCGGTTGCATTCTTCCTGATCTTGATCACTGGCCTTGCGCCCATGGAATGCATGAGGTCGAACAGATCGTTGACATCGAATGCACCGTCTCCATAGAATTCCCTCACCCTGACACCGTGAAGTACCGCATCCTTCATGTGACCCTGCGCAGTCTCTGGTTCCGACGGGCCTGATCCCTCTATGTGGGATTCTATGCCGATTATCCTCTTGGTCCTCACGTCGGCCGTGATGATCACCACCAGGTGTCTCCTCTTCCTGACGTCAGGATCACCGTATTTTGTGATCCTGTACGATCCCGCGTTGTTTGTCCTCAATCCCGTGCCGTCGGTTGCCAGATCAGTGTACTCGAGACCGGCAATGTCCAGATCCGGCTGCAGGTCATGGATGCGGTACCATATGGTGGTGTAATCACCATACTGGGGTATGAGCCCGGAATCCTTCATGGATCTCGCAATGCCTTCCAGCCCCCTGTAATCAAGGTGCTGCTTCCAGATCATCATGAACCTCATGAACGACTCCGGGAACAGGTAAGGGGAACAGCGTTTTCCCATGTTCATGCGCACCAGCTCATGATCCCACTGCCTTGCGAAATCAAGATCGAAGAGGAAAGTGCCCCTTATCACCAGTTCCTCCCGTCCTTGTAAGGTTTTCCCCATCTTGGCATTAGATACTATATACACATACAGTCATATATTTATACCGGTTCCCATATTTGTGTCTCATGATCGGCTCGTTGATCGTATTCACCCTTGAGAGATCGGGAAAGGGCATCAGTCCCGCCTCATACTCAAGGTTCTACAGGAAGCTGTACGGGTACAACAACTCATCACACTATGGAAAGTACCATTCCAGGATACCTGGATTCCTCGACAGGATCACGTACATAAAGTACGCAAATGGGGTGATCCTTGTGAAGAGGGAGAACAGCAGCATGGTGGTTGAGTACCTGAAGGAAAACAAGGCAAAGGTCTTCCAGTGGGAAGTACAGCTTTCAAGGAAAGAGGAGATAGACCTTCAGGGCGGGGAACGTTAACCGGGCTGGCTAATTTCCATTTATATATTTGTTCAACACAGCACATTGCATACCTAATCACCTCAGTAACCAGTCCGTACGGGCAAAAGTCTCCGGCCCGAGCTATTTAAATCGCCTACGGAATGAATTCGGCCAATCCAGGAATTGTAACACTATTTAAGAATGAAATCCTAACCCCTTTGCATGAAGCGGTCAAGAATGGTGCAGATAGCCATTCTAGCAGTGGTCCTTTCCGTAATGGTTGGAATCACTGTCTATTCGGACACGATACCACCGATCTCCGTTGTTGCCTCACAGAGCATGCAGCACTCTACAAGCTGGGAGCCCGGCATAATCAACACAGGGGACATGGTATTCATCAGGCACGTTCCTGATCCTGCAAATCTCGTCCAGACTTACGTGACTGGCTCAAACTCCAACTACAGTTCTTATGGAGAATACGGAAACGTAATAATATATACAGCATCAAATGGAGACCAGATAGTCCATAGGCCGCTTTTTTACCTTTACTGGAATAACGGCCAGCCCATGGTGCAGGGTTATCATGGCCAGAACTGGATCATCATCACAAGCTCGTACGTTCTGCTCAAAGACATTGGATACGCACACAGAAGCATCGTCGTATATGTTTCCCAGTTCAAGGGCATCGACGGCTACATAACCGCCGGGGACTATAACCTCGGAAGTGCTGGCCAGCAACTCTATGTACCCTCCCTCGGCGCGTATGCAGCTGCCGATCAGGACTTCGGCGGGTACCTGCTGGGTTTTTATGATCCTCCAGTCAACTACTCCCAGGTTGTTGGTATAGCCTATGGATACATACCATGGCTTGGGCTCATCAAGCTTGAGGTTACCTGGACACTTGGTCTGGAGAAACAGGAAAACCCCGTTCCGTCAGGTTCGCTGGAGTACCTTGGCATAATCATCGCTGCGGTTGCAGTAATGGCTGCTTTCCCTTACAACAGGGTACTGAAAAAAAAGTAGCTTCAGGCTGACTGTACGCTCTGAGGGGCGCCAGCCACTCTCAAGAGGCTTGGGGAGAATGAGAACCTATCCGCCTCTTCAACGATCCTTCCAGCGCGGTTCCTTCTCGTGACGACGAAAACATTGCTGCCTCCGGTGATGATGTAAGAAAGCCAGGAATCCTTCTTCTCTTTCCTGACAAATTCCACGAACCTTGCCATGACAGGGGTAATCACAGTAACCCCGGAATCGACAAGCAGCCTGTGATACTCATCCGTATCTTCCTGTGCGAGATCAAATATTCCCTCAACATCCCCTGATTCGCACAGCGCTTTCAGGGTCTCAGACTTCTTCCTTGTGCTCTCAACCCGTAAAGAATATTTTGGGTTCCTGACAACGTTCTCGTGGATGGTGTCAGAAGGGTTTCTTGTTGAATGGAACCTGCAGCCCACTATTGCATAGTCCCGGAAAGCGCTTTCAGAAAGCAGAGACCGCGTAATGGCACCGTGCTCGGTTACCTCTGTAATGGTGAGTCCTCCATGCAGGCTCCTCCCTGCGCTTTCTGATATCATCCTCAGGTCGGGTTCAATTTCGTCAGGCGATATCCGGCCGCCGGAGAAGTCCATTATGCACTTGCCGAAGGATGCGGCTGCCGCGTCGGAACTCCCGCTCAGCACTCCGATGTTTCTTGAGTCAAAAGAAATCTTCATTCCGCCCGGAGTACCCATTCTGTTCCGGTACTTCCTCAACAGGACAAACGGGGACCGATCAGAGTCGGTGTCCGCAGGTTCGCCGTTTATGGTGCCTTTCTCTTCACCGGAAAAGTACACCGATGTCGATACGTGAACTGGAGTATCGAGTCCTGTGTATGCAATGCCTGCAGAGTTGTGCCTTGGAGTCCTTAATGTCTTGTCAGAGATTCCGCCAAGGAGAATAATTCCAATGGTGGGGAAAGCAATGGATTGCCTCACAGTCCCAGCTTCTGGATCCAACCTATCTCCTCACAGCTTGGAGAAGAGTTTCTTTCTCTCCTTTGATGTGTAGCCTGTCAGTTTCTCCAGGATCTCATTGTAGATCTTCACGGAAAGCTGTGACTCCTTGAAACTCGGGTCAGAGACGGTTTCTATCGAGATTCCTTTTCCGTCCAGGGCTGCGGTGAATCTCCTTATTCCCGGCAATGAAGCAATGACCTCATTTCCGTTTGATGATACGTCATTTGTGTACTGCCTGAGCGTGTCCATTATGCTCTCGGTTGACAGCTTTGTTCCTTTCCTTACGGGGTACGTTCTTGCCATAGTTACACCTGCGCTGCTTTCTTGACCGGTGCTTTCCTCTGGAATTTCCTGCTCAGCGTTCTCAGATAGATAAGGTCCATGTACTGGGCATCGTGCTCAAGCAATGGAGACATTGAGATGAGGGTCATGTCCTTGTCATAGTCAAGAAGCGCTTCCGTGAGCGTCTCAAATTTCAGGTCACCGTGCTTTATTGCTGTGAGCTTCAGTTCTGTGTTGTTCTCATAATCCACTCCGGCAAATTCGGCGTAGAGGTCTCCCTTTGCATATCTTCCAAACTCTGAGATGACCTCACTGAAGTCCTTAACCTCGATGAGGGAGCCGCCTCCGGTGGAGTGAACGTGCGCGAAATTCAGTATTGGCTCGATGTCCTTTACTTTCTTGGCAAGTGCAATGCTCTCCTGCACGGTGCCAAAGATATCAGGCTTTCCGGATGTTTCCGCCGCTATTATGGGGTACTTCCTTTCCACAGGCAGTTCCTTCGCCAGTTCACCAAATACATCGATTGCCTTCGAAAGGCTTTCCTTCTTGGTATTCTTGTAGAAGCCCGTGTGGGTGATGACACGCTTTGCCGTCATGGCCCTTCCAATGATCATTGACCATCTGAGATGGTTCTTTGACTTTTCCCCAATCTCTCCGTCATCAAGAAGATCCATGTAATAGGGTGCATGAAGAGAAAGCTGCACGTCCAGCTCCCTTGCCAGCTTGCCCCCGGTTTCGAGATCATCATAATTCCTTGCCATGTTCCAGAAGAGTTCCTGAACTATGTCATCCTCTTCGATCACTGTGTCGATGCCAATGCTCTGGTAGTTACCATCGCTGTCCTGTCTGAGGACGTTCACGATTATTGATTGCTCGTTATCCCTGGGTGTGAGGCCGGAATACTCGATTGCGGTTCTCTCTTCGACGTTGACTCTCAGAAGCTGGACTTCCAGAGCACTCAAGCCAAGCATATTTGCGTCCTCCACCGATTCTATAAAAGTCCTCCCTTTACTGGTGAGGGGGATGCCTGCTATTCCAAAACGAATCATAACTCAATGGATGATCCCTTGACATTATTTAACCTACGCGGACTATGATTTTCAGCGCCTTACAAGAAGTCATGGGCAAATATTGCAGACTGTGATTATATCTCATTGCAGTGCACACACTTCAACTCCGGCCGGGAAGGACAGGGAATCGTTGCAGTCATGGAGGCTTTGGCCAAGGACTGTCTTTTCGCTGGTTTTTAGGACGGCTTTTTTTTATAGAGTGATGGAATCCTGTGCCATGTCACCGCAGCCTTCTTTAATATGGTTCAACGGGAAGATTGTGAAATCGGAAGAAGCGAACGTCAATATAATGACACATGCCATCCATTATGGTACCGGCATCTTCGAAGGCATAAGGTGCTATGAGACTGAAAATGGACCTGCCATATTCAGGCTCGATGATCATGTCAGGAGATTCTTCCAGTCTGCGAAGATCTACAGGATGAATCTTGGCTACACAGAAGAGGAACTGAAAGAGGCCATAAAGGAGACCATTAGAAGAAACCAGCTAAAGGAATGCTACATCAGGCCGCTTGCATACTTTGCCAATGTGCAGCTGGGTATCCATCCCAGGGAAGTCAAGATCGGGGTGGCCATAATGCTGACCGAGCTGAAGCTTTACCTTGGAGCCGGAAAAGCTGGAATCAGGGCAAAACTGTCTCCATGGTCGAAGATTGACAACGCTGCGCTGCCTTCAATGGCGAAGGGTACAGGGCAGTACCTTAGCTCATACCTTGCGTCCCACGACGCGAGGATGGACGGCTATGACGAAGCAATCCTGCTGGACAAGAATGGATTTGTGGCGGAGGGGCCCGGAGAGAACATCTTCATGGTGAAAGACGGGAAGGTATTTACCCCGTCGCTGGAAAGCCCTATTCTGGCTGGGCTTACTAGGGATGCAATAATTCGCCTGCTTGAGAAGGAGAACCCAGTCGTCGAGAAGAGGATCGGAATCAGTGAACTCCTTACCTCAGACGAGGCTTTCTTCGCAGGAACAGCAGCAGAAATCACTCCAATAACCGAGATCAGCGGTTACGAAATGAAGTCTGCCGACGAGGGCAGCGTCTCCATGAACCTGCGAACAAGATACTTTAACCTGGTAAGGGGAAAGGACAAGAACTACTCTCACTGGCTCACGGTACTTTGAGCCAGGATATTTTTCTTCAACCCATTCCAATGCTGCTTCAGCTAAGAGGATCCTCGCTTTTCCTTATTTCACTCAGAGCTTCCCTGTCCCTGCAATACAGGTAAGGTGCGAGGTCAAGCGAAGGTGGCGATTTTTCCAGGGTTCTCCTGTATACCTGCCGAAGATTACTGTCGACAACCTTGCAGTAGCCCTGCCATGTAACTCCCAGGGATTCAACGTATTTCTTCTCAATTCCAGTAGCAACTTCATGTGCATATGGATACTCGTACTTCTCATCTGCAAGCCATTTCTCAGGCAGCTCGTGGTGGAGGCCAATGCTCTTCCTGGAGTCGACCTGCTTGCCTTCCACTTCAAGAATGGGCGGGAAATGTTCATCCAGGTACATGGTCTTACCATCCAGCGAATAGCCTCCAGTGTACTTAATGTCATAACTTGTGTCCACTTTGACATCCGCTCCACTCATGACCTTGATGATGGTCCCAACAACCTTTCCGTTCAAAGTCACTTTTTCGTTGTCGGCCATTACCTTTGTACCTTTTTTCAGGTCCGCGGTCGCCAGGAACTTGATGCTCTTTGGTTCCAGGAAGTTAATGGCCATGCTTAGGAACTCTCCCTCCTTCTCGTTACTCTCCTTGATTCTTTCTATAACCTCAAACTCTTCCATGCTCATTAATAGGTGCCGATCGGATAAATATGTTCGCTGCAGTATGGCGGTAATATTTCTTTTTCATGGCACCAGCAAGAGTTCTGCATTTTTCGCAGGATATTTTCATGTTCAGGGGAATGCAATGAAAGGATCCAAGAAGGGCAGATGAGAGTCGCCGTCAAGGCAGGTATGCTGGTGCTTTACAGCAGTATGTGATGGAATAGATTAAATATCGTTTACAGATATCTTGTTGAATGGTGATAAGTGGTACATTTAGCGATATTACCAGTTTCTCCATAGTACCTCATAGGGGTGAAATAGATCATGAATGTAGATCCAAATTTAACAAAGTACTTGATAAAAGCAAAGATCTTCACAGACGGTGTGGTTGAGAAGCCCGACGTAGTCGGTGCCATTTTTGGTCAGACGGAAGGACTTCTGGGCGAGGAGCTAGACCTCAGGGACCTCCAGAAGGGGGGAAAAATCGGCAGGATAGAGGTCGAGATAGACAGCAAGAAGGGCCGTACCGACGGAAAAGTCCTTATTCCATCCGGCCTGGATCAGGTAGAAACCTCAATTCTTGCAGCATCGCTGGAGACAATCGATAGAATAGGCCCATGCAAGGCCAAGATTGAGGTTGAATCAGTCGAGGATGTAAGAGTCCAGAAGAGAAGCAAGATAACTGAAAGAGCTGAGCAGATATACAAAAGGATGATGGAAGGCGGCAAGAATGTCTCCGAAAGTATCGTCCAGTCCGTCAGGGAACAGGTCGAGAAGGGAGAGATAATATCATATGGCGAGGATAAGCTGCCTGCCGGTCCTGCAATCAAGGACTCAGACTCCATCATCGTTGTTGAGGGGAGGAGCGATGTGCTCAACCTGCTCAAATACGGGATCAAGAACACGATTGCTGTCCAGGGAACCGACATTCCCAAGACTGTCCAGAATCTATCGAGGGAGAGGACAGTTACAGTCTTCCTTGACGGCGACCGCGGAGGGGATCTAATCCTCAAGGAGATGCTGCAGGTTGCAGAGATAGACTTTGTAGCTAGAGCTCCTCCAGGAACAGAGGTCGAAGAGCTTACCTATAAGCAGATAGTGAAGGCGCTCCGGTACAAGACCCCCATAAGCCAGTACCTATCAATGAAGGGCATGGCTGAGGAGTTGAAGGAACTCAACGAGAGGAATCTTGCCGAGAAGAATTCAGGCACTATCAAGAAGCAGGTTCGCGATGTCCCCGAATTCACGGATGAAACCGTGGCTGAGGTAGAAGTTTCCACCTCTCCAAAGGCAGTAACCCCGGAGCCAAGACAGGAAGTAAAGCTTGTGGAGAAATCTCCAGAGCCAAAAGAGTCCTCCGGGCCTGACGTTAACAACCCAAAGTTTGTTGAGCAGAGGGCAATAAAACTCCAGAAAGAGAAATCCAGCGAGATCTATTCATCGACCGGAGAGGTAATAGCCACTTTTCCAGTCTCTGAGCTTGTGGAAAAGCTAAACACAGTGACATCTGGATTCACCCTGATTTCCGGCGGAGTTGTTTCCCAGAGGCTCATAGATATTGCCTACACCGTTGGCATAAAGAACATCTATGGCGTGAGAAGGGGAAATATTACCAAGAAGCCGGCTGAGCTAAAGGTGGTAACCTGGGATCATCGCCAGTGAAAAAATCTGTTTCAGAAGTTGAAAATACAAGTCAGGTAAAGATACCGCCAACACCACTGGAGAGGGTCATAGGGCAGGATGACGCGGTCAGGCTGGCCAGGATTGCAGCCTCCCAAAGAAGGCATCTCCTCCTTGTGGGCCCTCCAGGCGTGGGCAAGTCAATGATTGCCCAGGCTATGTCATTTTACATTCCAAGGCCGACCCAGGAAGTGCGTGTGGTACATAACCCTCAATATCCTGAGCGTCCGTTCTACGAAGTGAAGAACTCGGAAGAAATTGCCGCCGAAAAAAATGAAGATTACCTCTTCGAGGGCCAGCTGGTCGATCCAAGAACTGTTCCATCCAGCGTTGCTGACCGGCTTGGATACAGATGCCAGAAGTGCGGGTTTTACTCTGAGTTCACGGAGATGACATGCCCTCACTGCGGCTCGCCAAAGGTACAGACTGTCGCCCCCGGCCCGTTCGGAGACGTATTCAACGTTATCGGAGCAGCTTTCGGCGTACAGAACAACCAAGATCGCGTAACCTCAACCGTAAAGATAGGTGAGAGGGAGGAGATCATGGTATACGAGCGGGCAGGGGAGCAGATAAGGATCCTCGACCAGAGATCACTCGAGAAGAGAAGGAAAGCTGAGAAAAAGAGCCCAAGCAAGGTCATAGTTCCAATAGACCGGAGTGGATTCGTGCTTGCGACAGGCGCCAGCGAAACCGAACTCCTTGGCGATGTCAGGCATGATCCATACGGGGGCCATCCTCAACTCGGAACCCTGCCATACGAAAGGGTAGTTGCCGGATCGGTTCATGAGGCACACGAGGGAGTGCTGTTCATAGACGAAATAACCCACCTGGGAAATCTTCAGAGATCAATACTTACAGCAATGCAGGAAAGGGCATTCCCCATCATGGGAAGAAATCCGCAGAGTGCCGGGGCCAGTGTGAGGGTAGACCGGGTTCCGTGTGATTTTGTGCTGGTCGCCGCCTGCAATATACAGGACCTGCAGTACATCCTCAGCCCGCTCAGGTCAAGAATTGTCGGCAACGGATACGAGGCACTGATGAATGTTTCAATCAAGGACACTCCGGAGAACAGGGAGAAATACCTTCAGTTCATAGCACAGGAGATAAACGTGGACGGAAAGATCCCGCATATGAGCATTGAGGCCGCCAATATGGTGATCGAGGAGGGAAAGAGAAGAGCCTTTGTCATTGACCACAAGGAAAAGGAACTCACCCTAAGGCTCAGAGAGCTTGGGGGGCTTGTCAGAGCTGCTGGTGATATTGCAGTCTTCAACAACAGCAATCTGATTGAGAAGAGCCATATGAAGGACGCCCTAAGGATCTATCTCCCAGTGGAGGAGAAGATCAAGAAGACCTATGGGAACCTGGGTGCTGCAGTCTCCACGGAAAACACCATTTCGCAGAAAGCAGAGGAGTACTTCTACGCATACAACAACCAGGACAGGGTATACGGCTGAGTTCTATCCGCCTGTCCAAAGTTACAATTCAGGCAATTGACCACATCGATCAGGGATCCCTATGAACTCGTGAACAAATTAACTGCCGGGAAACTTTATTCCATGGCTTTACGCAAATCGTCACCGCGTTTACCCATCGAAGCTTTTACTCTGGGTGCTATGTAAACGATCTTATCTACGGGATCAGTATGCAACCCTGTGTCAATTCCACTTCTGGTGAAGGATCTGGTAAAGGTCTACAGTGTAAAGGGCAAGAACACAAAGGCGCTTGATGGCCTTTCACTGACATGCTCAAGACCAATGATCCTTTCACTGCTTGGGCGAAACGGGTCCGGCAAGACAACTTTCGTTAAGATTGCAACGGGGCAGTTGCTTGCAGACTCAGGAAAGCTTGAAATTTTCGGCCACAACGTCATTGAATCGCCTGGCGAAGTAAGGAACATGATCTCCCTCGTCCCCCAGGAGTGCAGGCCATGGGGGCACCTTACTCCCAGGGAGCATATCTACCATTACCAGAGAATTCTTGGAAACACGAGAGAAGGGTCAAAGGATAGAACACAGTATGTTGCGGATATGCTGAATCTGGGTTCTATCATGGACACAGAGGCAGTCAACCTTTCAGGCGGGCAAAGGCAGCTCATAATAGTCGGAATGGCCCTTTCTGCAGAGGCGGAGATATACTTCCTGGACGAGCCCACAATCGGCCTTGACATAATCACCAGGAAGAACGTATGGAATGCAATCAACCACTACAAGAAGATGAACCGCACCATCATACTGACAACACATTACCTGGACGAGGCAGCAGCGCTGAGCGACGAGATTGCCGTCGTGAGCAGGGGAAAGCTTGTGGCTCAGGGGACACTGGCCCAGCTGAGGGAGAAGGTGGAATACAATACAAGGATCAAGACGACGAAAGGGCTCATCGGTGACTCCCTGAAGGGCCATGGAAGACTCCTCCAGGACGAGGAATATGAGATACTGTACACGGATGATTCCATGGTCGAGGAAATCATCTTGTCCGCAGGGCTGCTGAAGAGCCATGTCGAGATTTCTCCCATAGGACTGGAGGATGTATTCATTTCACTGGTGGGTGAGAGTATTGATGAAGATTAAGGGCGTGAAGAATCTCCGGGCCCTTGAGAGCCTGATGAAACTCAACGGGCTTATTCCAATCTACAGGAGGCCCCTTGCGCTTGTCGCGATTCTCTCCACTCCATTCTCGTTCCTGTTTTTCGTAGACATATTCAGTGATGGCACTCAGCTCCTCGCGGGATCAATCGGCGGCCTCATCTTCACAGTCATAAACGCCGCTACAATGCTGCAGAGTGACCTCCTGTTCGGGAAGATCGACCTGAAGTTCCAGCAGATGGTTTCCACTACCGGGATAAGCCCTCTCACCTACGTCCTAGGGATGGCGTCAGGCGACATAGTCTTCATTCTGCCCGGGGCGGTATTCTTCCTTGCAGTGATCCTCTACCTGTCCTCAGCAGGAATCCTCGCAATCCTGCTCATTGTTGCTTCTGCGTTCCTCACGTGGGTCTTCTTCTCTCTCCTGTCATACCTTATCTCAAGGAAAGTGAGAGAAATGAGGGAAATTTGGCCAATATCGGTGATATTCGGCATTGTTTTCGCTGTGCTTCCTCCAATATACTACTCTGTTTACTCGATCCCGATTCCGGTCAGGTATCTGGCATACATCATCCCAACAACATTCGCAGCCCTGATCATAAAGGATGCTGTTGCCGGGGCTTTCTTTTCAGTCCTCATCCCACTGCTGATCTATGTTGCTGAGACACTTGCAATGATATTCTTCGCCACGCGAATCTCGGACTGGAGGCAGAGGACTATCTGACTAAATTTATTGCAGCGACTGGCTGAATCTGGAACAACTGATCATATTTTCAGCTCTACCACGCAGCGCTTGTCACCGCTGGAAAATTTCTCGATGATCTTGAAGTCATCCTCAACGGACTTTGACACAAGCTGGCTCCCAAGGCTGCCACAGATTATCCTGGTGTTGTTCTTGGCCAGTTCAAAGAAAATGCAGTTCCTCCTGATTATTCTGGCGCGGTCACCATCAGTCTCCAGTTTTGCATAGTAGCCCAGCTGGTTCAACGCTGCGACAAACTCCCTGAGCCGGGCTATCCTCTCCTCCCTGTTGGCTGGTTCTCCGCCTGCAGCAGTCATTCCTGCGCTGTCTATGATTCGGTCAGCAACCCTCCCAAGGAGTTCGTTTAGCTTGTCAGTCCCGAACTCTTTCTCGATCTCGTCGACAAGAATCGATGAAAGGAGTGTATACCTCTTGGGAAACAACTCCACGGCCTTTTCAGTAAGTTGATAGTATTTTCTCGGCCTTCCGTTCCCCTCATTCTTGAAAAATGGCCGGACAAATCCCCGGTTTTCGAGGACCTCCATGTGTTCCTTTACGGCTGTCTTGTTGATCCCAAGTTCCCTGGAAAGAACATCCATGCTCCTGTCTTCCTCTGAAAGCAGAGAGAGAATAGTGGATTTCACATGTCCTATCATGGACTCCAATTCCGGTCCAATTATGCTGCTGCTTTCCTCCTTGCTTTCGGCCATCAGACACTGAGTTCATGTGGATATTTATACTTTAGTCAGTTTAAACATACAAAAGTGTTTAAATATAGTTTAGAGATGTGGAACCAGGAAAGGATACAATGAGCGAACTGGTCATATCAAGACTTGCAGCATCAATAGAAGGCAAGGAAATACTGAAGGATGTTTCTCTGACCGTCAGGGGCGGGGAGATCCACGCACTGATGGGCCCAAACGGGGCCGGGAAGAGTACACTGGGATATGCGCTCATAGGGCACCCTAGCTATAACGTCAGGGGTTCGATAAAGCTGGACGGCCAGGAACTCATTGACAAGACTCCAGAGGAGAGGGCCAGAGCAGGCATGTTCCTTGGATTCCAGACACCTGTTGCGGTGCAGGGAGTCAAGCTGTCAACGTTCCTGAGAACTGCATATAACCAGCTTCATCCCGAAGAGAAGATGACGATTACGGAATTTTACAACAGGACTAAGGAACATCTCAGGAGGGTGGGCCTGGACGAATCATTCCTGAGCAGGTCCGTGAACGAAGGATTCTCCGGGGGAGAGAGAAAGAGGTTCGAGATCCTCCAGATGGTCATGCTCAAGCCGAAGATAATCATCCTGGACGAAATCGACTCCGGCCTGGACGTGGACGCACTGAAGATGGTTGCAGAGGAGATCCGGGATTACTTCAGCGATGAAGTCGGTTTCCTGATAATCACGCATTACCAGAGGATTCTGAAGAACATAGAGCCAGGATTCGTGCACGTCCTCATGGACGGCAAAGTGGTCAAGAGCGGCACCAACGAGCTCTCATTGAAGATAGAGGAAGAAGGATACGACTGGATAAGGGTGGCATGAATGGTTGAAATAGATCTAAAAAGAGAAGGAGAAATCGAAAAGCTCCTGAATGACCTTAAGAGCATCAAGAACCCGGATTATGAATTCCACGACAGCCTCAAGCCCATTTATTCAACAGGCAAGGGGTTGAACCGGAAGGTAGTGGAAGAGATCTCGGAGATAAAGAAAGAGCCTGACTGGATGAGGAGACTCAGGCTGAAGGCACTGGAGGTATTCGAGTCCAAGCCAGTTCCAGCATGGGGGCCGGATCTTTCCGGAATAGACTGGGAAAACACTTCATATTACAACAGGCCCGATGAAAGGAGGGTCAACGACTGGGAGGAAGTCCCAGACCAGATCAAGGAGACTTTCCAGAAGCTTGGAATTCCTGAAATGGAACAGAAGTATCTTGCAGGTTCTGTAGCTCAATACGACAGTGAAGGCGTCTACCATAACCTGAAGAAGGTATGGGAGGACAAGGGTGTTGTCTTTATGGATCTGGACTCTGCAGTCCAGAACTATCCCGATCTTGTGAAGGATTACTACTGCCGTTCTGTCCCGGTTACCGACAACAAGTTTGCAGCACTGAACGGTGCTGTTTGGAGCGGGGGGTCATTCCTTTATGTTCCCAAGGGTGTGCAAATAGACATGCCACTGCAGACCTACTTCAGGATGAACGGAGAGGGAACAGGGCAGTTTGAGCATACCATCGTTGTTGCCGATGAGGGTTCAAAGGTGCATTACATCGAGGGATGCAC
>JAKAFX010000036.1 GCA_021817735.1 Thermoplasmata archaeon
CCTGTATTTACCCTCGACAGCCTGGTATGGGTCGGTGATGGTGGAAACTCCCACTATCCCTTTTTTCTTGGACACTGCTTCCCTCTTCAGGAGTTCAACTATGTTTGTCTTGACATAGACGTATTCTCCCCAGGGGATTTCCTTCTCAACCTTGGTGAAGTCCATCGCATAGCAATAATCGCAGGAGTGAAGGCAGCCGGCGTACGGGTTAAATGCATAATCCAGTTCAAGCATGCCAGACTTGCCGAGTGCACTGCTGGCCCTTATCTCCTTCACGAAAGGCCGCATTCAGGCAAACCTTTCCAGGCCCCCAGCCATTTCAAGGGGCCAGATCATCGAATTCCGCGTCCACCTCTCCAACGGGACAGTGAGGTACTGAGACATCCTGGCCATGGCTTCCCTGAATGTGCTGTATCTTTCCGGCTTTGTCCTGAACATTTCCCTCAGGTTTTCCCTGACATACCATACTCCAACCGGGATATTGAATCCAGGGTAGATCTCTCTCCAGATCATTGCTGAAGCTTGCCTCGCCCTCCGTTCCATGTTTTCCAGAACTGCCAGCCTGGATGAATAATAGCATCCCCCAATGTCAGGGTAGTCCTTTCTCCCCCAGTAAGTCTCATGATCTATCTGGGTCTCTGTCGTGTCAGAGAAATAATTCCATGTTGTATTGGGAAACCATGCCTCCCCCCACTCAAACATCCATTTCTTTGGAGAGAGGATTGCACAGAACAGGTTTCCCTTGACCTTCCTGACGTAGAATTCATATTCCCCTATCTCAGGGAACCTTTTCACCTTCACAAGGATCTGGTCTGAGATGTTCTTGTCTGCAGCAGTTATGGACCACCGGGTAGGAACCATCTTCCTGTCCTCCCCCCTGCCAAGCGCACCAAGGCTCAGAATCCTTGATATCCTCGATATGTCGATTCCTGACTTGTAGAGGAGGGCCATCGCCTCCATGCTCTTCATATCCGTATCATAATATGCCTTTTCTACTGGCCGGTCCAGCTTTGCGTTGCCGATCCTTATCCTGCTGAGTGGAGCTGAGGGGCCCATTGGAGGCGTATACTCCGATAGAACGATTTCCTTCTGGTTGAGTGGCTTGTCAAGATGGATCTCAACATCAGTAGGCGTGCTGGAAAGTCCAACAAGTTGGACATCCTGAAGGAAAGGATCAGGAGATGATGCCGCCGAAACCTTGATTTCCCTTCCTCCCCTCATAAGGGAGAGCCTCATGGAAAGAAATTCCTCCAGGTCCATAGCCAGCCATTTTCCAGTGTCCTCATATATGGATGTGTTTCCATGTAACGCCGGGGTAGAGGGATAAACCTGCACCTTGGGATAGCCGTATCTGCCGACAAAAACGCTGGGAGGAGAGGAACCTTCAAGTTCCTTCCCCTTCAGCGAGACTGTCTTGGTCAGGGTCATGCTTTCTACAGATATTGGACAGTACGAGAGACCACACAGTTTTTTGGCTCCCCTGCAACGTATGCAGAGCGACGCAGGGATCTTCATTGTGGTCTTGAATTGCATATGATCCAGCACCCAGTGATACTATAATAGGATTATTCCTGCCAGAAAAGCCCTGTATTTGTAGTTCAAAGGAGGCCCCGGATCCCAGACTGGTTTTCAAGGTGGTTCAGAACTTCTGAGAATTCCGCCTCGCTAAGATTGTGAACTTTTCTCATTCGCCCAAGCTCGGTGAGGAGGGTGTCGAGATCGGCTTCAAACTTCCTGTTTGCAGATTTCATCTCTTCTATTCCAGGAGATGGTATTTTGGTTGAAGAAGACCTTGCGGCATAGAAATAATACTTTGCCTCCTCGTTATTCATGAAATAGAATGTACTCCCGCCAATCATGAGGCAGGCAAATTCATCTTTCCGGAAAAGGATTATTTCACTGGAGGATGGGAGCATACGCACCTCTCCTTGTGTACTTCCGGAGAGATAGTCAAATGGGAACCGGCGCCTTGATATGCTGTCCCAGGCTTCTAAAGCGAGTTTTTCCAATGGCGATGCACTAGACAGCCCTGATGCCCCCTCTGGTTATTAAGTGCAGTATTTATAAGGTTCTCTGCAGGCTGCTTTTTTTTCCATGCTTGGTGACAGGGCATTCTGTTCTCATGGTTCGGCAGCCGGGAGAATACGGACAAATGTAAATACGCTCATTGGCTACACCACACCGTCATATGTCAGTCCTCGCGGAAGTCTCCATATCGGCCTATTCAATACTGATTACATTCGCAAGGATCTGGCTGATCATAGTCTTTTCAGTGGTAGTCAGCCTATTTGTGGGCATACTCAGTGCCAGGGTGAAGGCCGCGGAGTTCATACTCATCCCAATTGTTGATATCCTGGAGTCGGTCCCAGTGATTGCATTCTTCCCAGTGATACTGCTTTTCTTCCTCAACTACATAGGAGGTGGCATAGGGATAGAGCTTGCGGTAGATTTCCTCCTGGTGAGTGCCGTAATCTGGAACCTCATATTGGGTGCGTACGAGGGAGTCTCACATATTCCCAGGTACCTTGGAGAGGTCTCTGACGTATATGGAATGAACTACTGGCAACGGATGAAGTACCTCTTCTTGCCAGCTGCATATCCAAAGGTGGTATCCAATATTGCCCCATCGTTTGCAAGCGCCCTATTCTATGTCACGTTTTCGGAGGTAATATCCCTCGGGAACTCCTCTTACAGTGTTTTTGGACTGGGGACGGTTGCTCTTCAGTATGCTTCCGACGAGAATTTCACTGGACTACTCATACTTCTTGGCCTGCTCATCGTGGCAATAGTCCTGAACTATAGGTACATCATTGATCCTTGGATCGGCAGCACAGAACGATTCAGTTATGAAGTTGAGGGTACCCCCAGAGAGAACCAGAAGAAGACTGCCACTGCAAGGTTTGTGTCTACCGCCGTGCAGAAGGCCAATATTCTTGCTTCGTCTGGCAAGAGGCTCGTAAAGGGTGCGGTCAACACCGGCCCTAGACATGCCAGGAAGAGGGAAAGGGCATTATCACGCAAGGAAACGAACCTCGTTGTTGGGATCCCTCTTATCGCAGTCATAATTGTAGCCTTTTATGTGCTTTGGACCGGAGGTTTTGGGGAGGCATTCTACACATACGTGCTTTCCCCGAGCTTCCTGTACACCGCCATGATTGGGTTGACACATGATTTGTTAAGGATCCTGATCGTATATGCGATAACCCTGGGGACGATGATTCCCCTGTCGCTTTATATCGGAAAGAGAAAAAGGACCGGCAGTTTTACTAACACTGCATTTCAGGTTATGTACTCCATACCGGCACCTGTTTTTGCCCCATTCCTGCTTGTTTTCCTGGTTCCCGCAGTCGGACACCTCATAGGCGAAAACCTTGCAATTAACATGGTGGTCCTTATCATCACCTACCTGTCTGCAGCCGCCTACATTTTTTTTAATGTACTGGGTGCGGTCATGTCGTTACCATCGGAATTGAGAATGATGGCAACCACCTTCAGCTTTGGGAGATGGAGAGAATTCAAGTACATCTGGTTCCCCGCAATGATCCCTTCCTTGATTACGGGAAGCATGGTTGCTGTGGGAAGCTACTGGGGAGGTCTCCAGGTATCAGAATTCCTTGCAGTAGGAGGCAAGACGTTTGCCGTGAACAACGGCCTTATGAAAATGCTTGATGAGGCAATTGCCCTTGGACCAAAGGGCCTGATATATGCTGAGGCCCTGGATCTCTTCCTGGTCTTCTTCATACTGATTCTCTCTTACCTGTTCTGGCTCAGGCTCTATCGCTTTTCCAAGAGAAGGTATGTCCTCGACTGATAACAAAAGATTAATGCATAATCCGCGTTGATCCAGACGATGAGTGAAATCTCCTTCCCTCGCGGTAGCCCGGAAGAATACTTTGATGGAGATGTTGTATTTTCAGTCGAACTCAATAGCCCGCTCGCACAGAGAGTTAATCCCTCGTTAACTCTCCCGGTATTCTACAGCCATCATGACCGAAATTTCAGCATTCGCCTCTCTAAGAGTGAATCGGACTACATCGATCTGCTAAAATTCGTCAAGATAGGAGGCGCCCAGTATATTGAAAACCTGAACTACTACTGGGTGGATTACATTCCCACAGAAGCGGAGAAGCATCCCCTCGACCTGCTGTTCGACCTGGTAGACGTGCCCGGCGTAAAACCTGACATGTTTGGTATGCTTTCCAGCGGGAAACTATACTGGAGGTTCAAGTATATCCGCGAGGCAGAAGAGTCGGTTAACATTACCATCGACAAGGGTGGCCTCAGTGAAGGCAGCGCGAGGTCATCCCTCATTGTGGATTATCTGGGGACACCAATTGGCGATCTGGACTATATGAAGGGATTGCACATGTTCCGTAACCTTTCCAGGTGTGTTGTCGTTCAGGAAAATTCAACAGAGACCGCTGGAAAATATCCCCAATACAATACCCCATTCCATGCGGAGTGGAAGCTTCCAGCCAGAAACGATGAGCCAGTCAGGGAGATCCGGTTCACGCCAGAAAAGATGGAGTCTTCGGATCTCGTGAGGATCAGGAGGGAGTTCCGCAGGGAGGACATTATGATATACGATGAAGAATACCGCTCTGACGCACCCCGGCTATTCCTTGGAAACAGTCATGGCGAAGGGGTTTCACCGTTTTTCATGTACAGTGACAACACGCCAGGCTTTTTGGGCCAGACATGGATAGTTGATGCCTCATCGGTGAAACAAGTCATAGCAAGCATCAGGAGGGCCAACGAGCATTACGGGGGAAAGATGAGATTCGTCCTTTCTGAAGCTGTACGACTGACGCCTGAGCCCATCTTTTGAATCAGTCGCTCATTGCCTTGAATATATCGTCGTAGGGATTCTGCTCTGGGGGAGCCTCATCCTTGGAGTTCGCGGCCTTGATTATGTTGTTCTTGTTGTACGTCCACTGGTTGATTCTCCACGCCTTGCCCTTGACGATGTTTACCTCCTCCCTTTTCGCTTCCAGGAGGCCGTACTCCTCAAGATTATAGAATATGTCCCTTTCCGCGGCCGAAAGGACATTGTCGAGAACATAGTCGTCATAACCGAAGAATGACAGCACAAAATCTGCAAGTTCCTCGATATACTTCCTTACCATTCCCTTCTTTCCATATATACTCTCGAGAGCAGCAACGAGCAAATCCCTCGTAACAATGGTCATAGAAGGTCGAGTGTTGATATCGATGTGTTTATTAAGTTTTCCTAGGAAAAGTACACTGTGAGTTGTCTGGTTGCCAAGACTTACTGCAGTTCCGATTCAGATACCTGCATTCATTGGGCCCTGATCACTTCCATGGTAGAGCGGGTGAGGGCCCTTATCCCGGCCCCCTTGGTGAAGGTGACAGTCTGTCCCGGTAGCACTGACCCATCTCTCCCGGAGATGCATATTTCTCCGGAGGTTAGGTTAATCACTGTTTCGCCCTCTGGAAGATCGATGGTCTTATCCTTGAAGATAGTGTAGCTCCGCACTTCCATGCGCTTGCCACTGTATATCTCACGCACGCTGCCATATTCCTTGTCCAGCAGGTTTTCATAGTGTTTCCTGGCGTCCTCAAGGTCCTTTTCACTGTCGATCCCAATCCAGTAGGCATCATCCCTGTAGACTCCGACCCTCCCTTCCGCAGCTAGCATTGGGAAGACGGTGTTTTCGATTTCCTTCCCCTGGTGCTCCATGTTGACGATTTCGAATGCACTGCGCTTGATGTAGTATATGCCCGCATTCATGTATATGTCAAGGATTGGTTTTTCCACGAATTTAGTGACGGTGTCTCCGCTGATTTCTATAATCCCATAAGGGCTCCTCATCTTCGTGGTATAGATTGTGATATCATGCCTTGATGCTCTTGAAAACTCTATGAAGTCCCCCAAGTCTATGTCGGAGATTGTGTCGCCATTCCTGAGAACAATATCATCCCCATCCGCTCTTTCGATTACGTTCCTGAGCGAGTACAGCTTCCCCAGTGGCTTGTCTTCTTTGAGGTATTCCAGTTCCAGACCATGAGATGCAGCGCCATACCTCTTCTCTATCTCTTCACCCAGGTAGCTCGACAGGATGTATACCTTTCTTACTCCACTCCTGCTGAAATCCATAAGCTGCCTGTCCATAATGGTAAGGCCTTTTCTGATTTCGATCAGTGCCTTGGGTACCTTGTCCGTCAGAGGCTTCATCCTTTTGCCGTATCCTCCGGCAAGAATTGCGCCTATCATTGGACTGGTAAACTTGAACGTATATTAAATTTGAACGGTGAAGGGATTCTTCTCAGATTGTTCCAAGAATGATGGTGGAGCATCTGCCTGAAATGCCTCCTAAACACAATCCATTATGGACTACAACCACCCTTTGCCTTGACTTTCTTCAGATCCTGAACTGTCGTTGATGTTCCTTTTTGGGAAAATGGCCAGGTTAATGGGTTTGCCTGCCATACAGGTGCTTCTCCCGTTACTGTATGCGAGCCAGATCCAGTCATAAGGCACTGGAGAAAATCAAGGCTTATCCATTGGAAATACATTGGGCATGGATTACAACACACTTGTTCAGGAACGATTAAATACGGAAGGCTTATGTAGAATTGTAAAGCAGAGCCTGTTATTATACCTCCTCCAGTAGGAGAAGGAACAACTGATTGGTGATTTAGTGGGATTCTTCGATAAAGTAGATCAGTCCAGGCTGACAGGAAGGCTTGCTCTTCTGATAGTGCTCGCAGCAATGGGACTGTTCATAGATGGTTTTGACTTGAATGAAATAAGTGTTGCTAACCAGATAGTGCTTCATGGCCTGTTCAGTGAAACTACTCTGCACTATGGCCTTGTAAACATTTCAGCGTTCATAGGCATGGCGCTTGGCGGCCTGGTCCTGGGTTACATCGCCGACAGGAGGGGCAGGAATCTGGTGTTTGCCCTTGATCTGGTGTTCTTCACCGTGTTTGGGATCCTTTCTGGCTTGGCCAATAACTGGTGGGAGTTGTTCATTTTCAGGTTCTTGATGGGCGTTGGGATAGGCGGGGATTACCCGGTCAGTTCAACAATTCTTTCTGAGTTTGCCCCAAAGATGAACAGGGGCAAGATCCTGATGCTAATGGTTGGATTCTACTGGGTTGGGATACTGGTATCCACCGGGATTTCATATGCACTTATTCAGGCATTTGGAGTAGACTACTGGAGATATCTGTTCATTATCAGTGGCCTGATCGCTGTGCCTGTGATCCTTTTCAGGTTTGAGATCCCAGAGACTCCCAGATGGCTCAAGAGCAAGGGTCGCACGGAAGAGGCTATCAGCTCCATGGAAAAGATCGGTTCGGTTGAGTCAAACCCAGCTCCTGCTGGCATGAAGCCATCTGGAGGGTTCCTTGGATCTATGCCGAGGAATATAGCGATGTCAGCCCTGTTCGTCTTTTCCGCATGGTTCCTTTTCGACCTTGCATCATATCCTGTAGGATTCTACCTGCCTTCAGTGCTCTTCCAGCAGCTGGGGTTTGGGGTGCATGTAAGCACACAGCAGATATTGCTGGAGCTCTCGGTCTTCGGTGCAATAATAGCTGTTGGAGCTATTGTCGGCTACATAATTGCCATACTGATAGTTGACAGGATTGGGAGGAGGCTGCTCACCATTGCAGGATTTGCTGCCATGACTGCACTGCTTGCCATATATGTAGGCTTCAGCATTACCGGCGGGAACGTTGTAGTGTTCTATTTCCTCTTTGTAATGATGGAGCAATGGATCGGAGCAGTGACACTGTTCTATCCCACGGAGATTTTCCCGACTCGCATTAGGTCGACCATGCAGGGTACGGCAACAATGATCTCCAGGATAGGGGCAATAATCGGAATTTTCATGTTTCCGTATTTCCCGAGCCAGTACTGGGCCTTCGTTTTCGCCCTCCTTGCTTGTGTTGCCGGGCTCATCATCTCGATAATACTTGCCCCGGAGACCGCTGGAAGGACCCTGGAAGAGGCGTCCGCTGATGCAGTATAGTGCAGGTACCGAAATGGCACCTGCTGATTACTTTCCCTTGAATTCCGGCTTCCTTTTCTGCAGAAACGCCCCGACTCCTTCCTTGATGTCCTCTGTACCATAGAGGAGACCCATTGAGATGGCCTCAGTCCACAAGCCGCTATCCATGGGAGTCTCTGACCCCCTGTTGATAGACACCTTGGCCAGATATGCCGCAACCGGAGCCACTTCCTCGGAAAGCTTCCTGGCAAAGTCCATGGTTTCCTTCCCCACAGTGTCCTTCGGAAATACGCGGGAAACTATGCCCAGGTCATGAGCCTGCTTACCATTTATCCGCTCCGAGGAGAGGATGAGGAAGCTGGCCCTGGACATGCCTATGAGCTTGGCCAGTCTCTGTGTTCCAGTCCAGCCAGGCAGTATTCCACGCTGGAGTTCTGGAAATCCTATCTGCACGTCCTCTGTGGCAAACCGGATATCACATGACAGCGAGAGTTCAAATCCTCCGCCCAGAGCATAACCCTCCATCTGGGATATGAAGATCTTTGGGCTGTCCTGTATTTTCTTGAACACTGTCTGTCCTCGTCTAGAAAAGTTCATGAAATCAGCAACAGAACTGAAGAACTGGGAGAGTTCCGCGCCAGCCGAAAATATTCCATTGGATCCCCTAAGCACTGCCACAACTATCTCCCTGTCGCTGGAGATTTCTTCTACGGCCCTTTCCAGGTCCTCTACCACCTTTGCGTTGATGAGGTTCAGCTTCTGGTTCCTGAGTTCCAGGATAGCTACTTTTCCTTCCCTGGAGAGCTGCAGGGTTTCATATGCGCTGGCTTGCTTTGGCTGCTCCGTGACTGGGCTCTCTGCCGCGGATGCGGGGACTTCTGCGCTGGCAAGCTCCTTCTTTGCAAAGATCTCCCTCAGCTTTCCGGATTCGATTGATTTAGCTGGCTTGAAGACATCAAGGCCCATTCTCTCGTGAACGCTGTTGATCTTCGCCATTATCTCTGAGTTGGTCAGTCCAGAAGCCACAGATACGGGTCCAAACGGACGGTTCATTCCTAGTTTGACTCCGGTTTCTATATCATCAGGCAGGGCTATTCCTTCTTCAACTATCTTGGCAGCCTCGTTGATCTCAACTGCAAGGATATCCATGAGGTCCAGTTTGGTGGTAGGCTCTGCAGGGGGGATCTGGGCCTTTCCATCTTTCCACACATAGAAGCCTTTTCCTGTCTTCAGTCCAAGTTCGCTCCTGTTGTAGAGGTCATGAAACGCGTGGCACTTTCCGTAGTCGGGTGAAAGTGACTTCTTGTAGTAGTCCAGCGAATGGACTACGGTGTCTATTCCCACATAGTCCATCAGTTCGTACGGCCCCATGGGAAGGCCATTGGACCTTGCAAAGTGATCGACCTCTTCTGGCTTTGCTATCTGCTTGTCTATGACGAGGCAGAAAAACAGGCTCTCAGGAGCATTTATCCTGTTGACGACAAAACCGGGGCTGTCCTTGAACACCCTGATTGGCACTTTCCCAAGTTCTTTCATGAGACCGAAGATCTGCTCAAAAACGCTGTTTGACGTGCTGTCTCCCTTGATTACCTCAACGAGCTTAAGAACCACCGGCGGATTGAAGAAATGTATCCCGATGAATCGATCCGGCCCCTTGACGGAGTCTGCAAGGTCGGATATCCTGAAGTTGGAGGTATTTGTGCCAATGATCGTATCTGCCCTGCATGAGGACGATACCTTTGAAAGGACGTCCTTCTTCAAGTCCATTATTTCCGGCACTGCCTCTATTACCAGGTCTGCTTCTGATGATGCCTTTTCCAGTTCCGATGAGTAAGCAAGCCTGCCAAGTATCCCGTCCCTGTTTTCCTGCTTAATCTTTCCGGACTTAATCATGCGGTCTATGCTGGTTTCTATGGATTTTCTTGCTTTGTTCAGTGCTTCCGGGAAAGCATCCTCCAGGGTGACTTCAAAGCCGTTCAGTGCGAACACTTCGGCAATTCCATGTCCCATCAGGCCAGCGCCAACGACCGTTACTTTCCTTATTTCCAACCCGATCATGCCCCCGCTTTCTTCATGAGGCTGGTTATCTTCTGGGCAGCGAACACATCGCCAGATACTTTTATCTGGCCGGACATGAATGCCTTGACCGGGTCCAGTTTCCCGGAAAGCAGATCGCTGAGCGTCTGGTCTGAGCCTGCTATTGTGGTGGATGCCTTCTCTGCCATGCCACCCAGCACTTCAGCAGTGCCCCCTGATATCCTGACGTAGAAGTTCTCTCCCTCATTTGTCTTGAACTGGAATGTCTTTTCCATTCCCTTTATCTCCTTCATCACTTCCGCTGAGGCTGCAGCCGACTTTATTGTTCTTTCCAGAATTTCCCTTGCTGACATAAGTCGATAAACACGAAGCAATAAATAAGCTATCGCGGTAAAATCTACAGGATGCCCTGTATCCTGCCATTTCTAGGAATGGTGAATAATTAGCCCCTGAAAGCATTCCATACAATTGATGAATTAGGTTTGGCCCGCTTGATCCCTGCGAATAAAGGAATGAAAAGAATCCCGGAAAGTGCCTAGCGAGCACTTTTCAGGTTAAGAATAGATAAAATGGTGTAAGAAAATAGAAAATAGTGGGGTTCAGATCTGTCTGTAGGCTTCCATGACGTACTCAGCGAATGCCTCGTCAGGGAGCGCACCCTGGAACTGGACTGAATCGTTTATCACTATGTGGGGCACCGCTGAAACTCCAGCAGCCTCTGCCTCGCTGTAGAATTCGCTTGATTCTATCATCTCACCCTGGATATTGCTGTTCACAAGTGCGAACTTGTGCGCCGTTCCCACTGCCCTCGGGCAGTATGGGCATGTAGGGGTCACATATACCTTTATTTTCACAGGCTTGTCCACCTTGCTGATCAATTCCATAGCCTTTGATGATATCCCTGACTCCCCGTTTGAAACTATCTTGAGGTCTTCAATCAGCGACCCAAATTCATAGCCAGAAGGTATCCCGTAGTACTTGATCCTTCCATGTTTGTCGCCGGTAAGAGACACAATAGTTGCAGGGTACTTGGTAACCTGGTATTTCTCTACAGCTTCCTTGTCCTTGTCGAAGTCATAAACCTTCAGTTCGATCTTGCTGTTGATTGAGGCTACCTCTGTTGCCAGTTCCACGGTTTCCTTGCAGTACTTGCATTCACCGGATGAAGAGGTAAAAACTACCAGATCAACCTTGTCCTTCAGATGCTTGTTGAATTCCTGTTCCAGGTACTTGACGTCTTCTTCTCTTATCATTCCCATTGATATCTGGCAATAAATTTGTTTACACTATATAAACTTTATTACTCAAATATGATTATCAACAAGCGCAGAATACAAATAACTCCAAGTATTTCAAGGTGTTAGTGCTGAACATGACTGCCAGGCTCTACTATGACGACAGCTACCTCAGGAAGTTCGAGACCTCTATTATAGAAACCAGGGCTGAAGGAGTGGTTCTTGAAGCAACTGCATTTTACCCTGTC
This sequence comes from Thermoplasmata archaeon, assembly GCA_021817735.1. Classification (GTDB taxonomy): domain Archaea; phylum Thermoplasmatota; class Thermoplasmata; order Thermoplasmatales; family Thermoplasmataceae; genus JAKAFX01. The sequence continues at coordinate 11,500 of JAKAFX010000036.1, forward strand.
GGGGGCGGCCAGCCATCTGATACTGGGATACTCATCAGCAATGGAGAAGAATATGTGGTTTCAGATGTTGCCAAGAGTGGTGACAGCATCATTCACCACCTCGCAGATCCTGCAACCTTAGCCCCTGGGGAACATGTTACAGGCATTATTGACTGGGACAGGAGATACGCCCACATGAGATACCACACTGCAGTTCACATAATTGATGCTGTTGTCAACAGGAACTCAAACCTTGAGGGGAGCATCACCGGAAGCCAGATCTATCATGACAGGTCGAGGGTGGACTTCAACCTGGAATCCTTTACGCGGGATATGGCACAGGGGTTCGCAGATGCAGCGAACGAGGTTGTGGAGGCTGACGTGCCCGTGACTGTCCGATATCTTTCCCAGGAGGATGCAATGAAGTATCCCAAGCTTGCCAGAACAGCTCCAGGTCGTGATCTGCTGAAGTCGTTGGACAGGATACGAATCGTAGATATCCAGGGAGTGGACTTCCAGTCCGATGGCGGGACACATGTGGCGAGAACTGGTGAAGTAGGCAGGATAGTTGTTGATAGGATCGAGAGCAAGGGAAGGAACAACAAGAGGCTGGTATTCCACCTGGAAGACAGATGAAGGTCAGAAGAATTGTAGTAGGTCCGCTACTGACCAACTGCTACATAGTTTGGGAAGAGGGTGAGGCTGTTGTAGTCGACCCGGGGGATGAGGAGAGTAACATCAGGTCTGTGCTCGAAAAGGAAGGGCTCGCAGTAAGGAGGATAGTGGTCACCCATGGGCATTTCGACCATGTCTATGCTGCTGATCCACTAAGCAAAGCTGTGGGTGCTCAAGCCAGCTGCCATCGCCTGGAGGCGGAGGGGTCAAAACCGCTCTGGTACCTTCAGAATTACTACTACGATGAAAACAGGCCGTTTCCAAGGCTCAATGCCGATCTTGATGAAGGTGCGCACATTGAATTTGGGGGGACCTCGTTGAGAGTCTTGCATACTCCCGGCCACACAGGCGGCAGCATTTGCCTGGTTTCAGGCGAATTCATCCTTACAGGAGATACGCTTTTTCGTGGCTCCGTGGGCAGAACCGACTTTGGTGGAAACTGGGAAGCCCTGCAATCCACTCTCAAAAGGTTGTCCTCGCTTGACGGTGACCTTGTTGTTCTCCCCGGACATGGCGAAGAATCCACGATGGAACATGAGGTAAGGACAAACCGATTTCTACTCGATCTTCACTGACGCTGATTCAGGAGTGTTAATAGACCCTTCATTATGACCCCATGTGGGGTTTCTTGAGCAGGGGAGATCATCCTTTGGTCTGATGAGGAACCGACCGGTTGCAGTCATAACTACGATGCAGCTGGTGAGGACCATGGGAAGATCAATGGTCTGGGTATTTGTGCCCATCTATTACGCCGATTACTACCATATCTCATTTTTCATCATAGGAGTTCTTTTCTTCCTTGGAACGGTTGTGACATTCCCCTTTGGGAT
>JAKAFX010000037.1 GCA_021817735.1 Thermoplasmata archaeon
CCTGGGCTGCAGATTACATGATCTCAAGGAACAAGTAAGCCTATTTTCCATATCTGGGCTGTGATTTCTCGTACATCGATCTCAGCGCACCGTCGTCAACATGCGTATATATTTCTGTAGTCGAGATGCTGGAATGCCCCAGGAGTCTCTGGATGAATCTTATGTCTCCGCCGTTCCTGAGAAGCGCCGTGGCGAAGGTGTGCCTCAGCACGTGGGGAGTCACCCGCTTCTGGATGCCTGCCTTTCTCGCCTCTTCCCTGACAATCCTCTCAATCGTGCTGCTGTCAAACCTGTTCTTCCTGGAACTCAGGAACAATGCGCTCGAAGGGGTTGCAATTCCTGCCCTGAACCTGCTGTACTCTACCAGCAGGCTCCTGCACTGTTCCGTCATCAGCACTATCCTGTCCTTGTCACCCTTTCCGGACCTCACCCTCACGATTCCCTCTGCTAAGTCTACATCCCCGGTGTCAAGGCTGCACAGTTCACTTACCCTTATTCCGGTCGATGCCAGAACGTTGAGTATGGATTTTCGGGTAAGATCAGTAGTGCTCTCCAGCAGAATTCCTGCTTCTCTTTCCGAGAGGTACACAGGTATCTTCGCTGAGCGTCTAGGTGCGGTCAGGTTATCGGGAGGCCTGATCATGCAGAACTTGTAGAAGTGGGCTATTGCCTTCATGAAGAGGTACTGAGTCGCTTTAGAGTATTTCCTCTCGACTGCGATATGGTTCTTGAATCTCTCAATATCCTCCCTAGTCACTTCAGAGGGCCTTTTTCCTACAATTGCGAGGAAAGACGAGACTAGGTAGGCATACTGCTTGACAGTATGGGGGCTCTTCCTTTCACCCTTCATCCAGGAAGCAAACCTGTCAACCATTTCCTGGAGATCTTCTTCCATGTTGCACAATAACAGAGTTCAGTCCTGTATATACATTTCCATTAACGGTTCCAATAGCCACATGGGTAATATGATCCAAGTCCACCGTTAATTCGGCTAGAATTACATCGAGAACATCATTTTATTATTGAGTACCAGGATATTCTGCAATGGCATACCAATGCATCAGGGAAGAGAAAAAGGGGAAAATTGCAATAATATGGCTGAACCGCCCGGACAAGCTCAATTCACTCACCGTGGATCTTGTGAAGGAAGTGCAGGAATGCTTTGATTCCCTAGATCCTGAAGAATCCAGGGTGGTAATCATAAGGGGAGAGGGCAAGCACTTCTCTTCCGGTGCAGACATAAATGGTTTTAGGGAGCTTGGCCCCATGGAGGGTTTCAATTTTCACAGAATTCTAAACGATCTGGTTATGAAGATCCGCAGGTTCCCAAATCCAGTAATTGCATTCCTTCACGGGTACAGCATGGGGGGTGGCCTGGAGATAGCGGAATCTGCTGATATCAGGATCGCTTCCGACTCTGCAGTGATAGCGCAGCCGGAGATCAATATAGGCATCAACGCAGGTGCCGGAGGCAACGTGATCCTCCCCAGGCTGGTTGGGAGAGGCATGGCAATGTACATGATCCTTACCGGCGACAGGATCACTGCAGAAAAGGCGATGGACATTGGCCTTGTGGATCTTGTATTTCCTGATTCCACGGCCTGGGAACAGGCACTCCATACTGCAGAAAAAATATCATCCAAACCGCCGGATACCATGCGGTTCGCGAAGATTGCCGTAAACAGCGCGTGGGAGTCGTCCGTTGAAGCAAGCCTGAATCTAGAGGCATCACTTTTCGGCAACCTTTTCTCATCTAGGGAGACAAAAGAGAGAATTTCAGAATTCCTGTCAAAGTCGAGATAATATAAAATGAACTTTTTTATGGAATTCTCCATTCCTCAACCATATGTTCCTTCTCCCTACTTTTTCCTGTACTGATCTGTGCAAGAACCTTGCCGAAAAGCTTGACCTGCAAATTGCAGATGTAGAGAGAAAAAGGTTCCCGGATGGAGAGATGTATCTCCGGATAAGGGATGACTTGAAAGGAAAAGACGTAATGATCGTCGGGAATTCGAGAACCGATGAGGAGGTTATTGAGAGCATCCTTCTACACGAGGCGGCTATGGGCATGGCGCCAAGGAATCTGGCCTCACTTATTCCCTATTTTGGCTATGCCCGGCAACATATGAGATACCATCCAGGTGAGCCCATTTCAATGCAGGGAATAGGGCAATCATATCTCAGGTATTCAGGAAGGGCGTTTGTTGTCGACGTGCATGATGAGTCAGCACTTCCTGCTTTCGGTGGGAAGCTTTCGAATATACACATCTGTACGTCCTTCATTGACTACTACAAGAACAGCAATATCCGGTACGTGGTCTCCCCAGACGATGGTGCGCTATGGAGAGCAAGGGAGGTAGCCAGTGGGCTGGGATGCGACGTGTTCAATTTCGAGAAGAAGAGGATAGATGCGTGGACAGTCAGGATGGAGCCAATCGACAATGACCTTAAGGGTGGCAATGTCGTGCTCCTGGACGACATCATTTCAACAGGGGGAACAATTATCAGCGCCATAGAACTCCTGAAGTCCATGAACGCAGGAAAGATCTTTGTTTCTGCAGTTCACGGTCTTTTCATCAATGGAGCAGCAGAGAAGATATCAAACGCTTCAGGCGAGATTGCAGTAACCAACACAATAGGATCGAAATACAGCAGGATCGACATCTCGAATGAAGTCTCCAAGCATATCAAGGAGGCATTGAAATGGGAACGGAACTGAAAGAGTGCTATTTGCACGGGGTTTTCAGGGGTGAGAAGTGTCCAGAATGTGGCCTGCCATCAAAATTGCTCATGTCGGAGGCAGAAGTAAACAGCCTTAGCAAGATACTGGCCGGCATGCTCAGGCATTTTCCTGAGCGATATGGACTCAAGCTGTCGGATCATGGGTGGATAAAGATCAGCACCATTCTGCCAGTCATCAGAGTTCAGTCCAGACACTTCAAGTGGCTCACCCAGAAACATATTGAGGCAATGGTCGCGACGGACAGCAAGGAGAGATACCAGATCAACGAGAACCACGAGATCAGGGCAAGGTACGGGCATACCATCCCCGTAAACATGGACGACCTGGACAGCTCAAACATACCTGAAAAGCTATACTACCAGACAACAGCAGAGGAATATGAATTCATAAAGGAAACGGGCATAAATCCATCAGACAAGACCTGGATCCACCTGTCCCTAACATACAGGCAGGCATTTGTTTCCGGCCTGTTCCACGTCGCAGACCCTCTTGTTATAGAGGTTGACGCGAAAGGCGTGATAGAATCGGGACTGCCGGTTTACAGGGCTACAGATGATATTTTCCTCCTTGCCAGGGTACCGGCCGAATACATCAGGGAAGCTGATAAAGAGCAAGTAGAACCTACTCCAGAAGAGAAGGAGGAGATCGAACGTGTCAAGCTCAAGCGGGAGAGGAACAGAGATGAGTCAATCCAGTAGGGCAGCAGAGACTGATGTGCACCATGCATCGGGTTCCGGCCTCTCAACTGCCATGAGGTTCCGGGAACTAGCACAGAGGAACAATGCCCTTTTCAGAGAAAGCATCCCGCTGATTGCGTCAGAGAACCTGATGAGCCCTCTGGCGATGGAGATGCTCCTTTCAGATTTCGGATTCAGGTACGCAGAGGGCCTTCCAGGCCACAGGTACTATCAGGGCAACGAGATTGTTGACCAGATGGAAGAGTTGGTAGTCGAACTCGGAAAAAAGCTGTTCAACGCCAAACAGGTTGATCCAAGGCCAATCTCTGGAACAATTGCCAACATGGGCGTAATCTACGGGCTGACATCGCCAGGCGATTTAATCGCAACTCCGGCTCTGGCGGGAGGTGGCCATATAAGCGCTGCTGAATTCGGTGCAGTTGGGTTCAGGGGTCTCAAGAGAGTCGAGCTGCCATTCGATCCGGAGACCATGACAGTGGACCCCGCAGGTGCAGCTTCAGTCATCAGGAGGGAGCGGCCCAAGGTAGTACTGGTGGGGCAGTCGGTGTTTCTCTTTCCTGCACCCCTCAAGGAGATTAGTGAAGCTGCACGGGACACAGGATCACCCGTATGGTATGATGGAGCGCACGTGCTAGGCCTCATAGCTGGAAAGAAGTTCCAGGATCCGCTGAGGGAGGGCGCGGAGGTCATAACAGGAAGCACTCACAAGACGCTTCCCGGACCACAGCACGGAATTGCAGTGGGAAATGCCTCCGAAGATACGTGGAAGAGGATACAGAGGGGGATGTTTCCTGGTGTCTTAAGCAACCATCACCTCAACACGATGGCAGCCCTGGGAGTTACCCTCGCCGAGGAACTAGAGTTTGGGGAAAAATATGCCACTGACATAATACGGAACTCCCAGGCGCTTGGGGAAGAACTGCACTCGCTTGGCTTCAAGGTGCTTGGGGAGAAACTTGGATTCACGAAATCCCACACTATTGCGGTGGACATAAGGGCACAGGGAGGAGGAAAGCTGGTTGCTGAGACACTTGAGAGATGCGGAATCATACTCAACAAGAACATGCTGCCTGATGACGACAGCAAGAAATCACAGAACCCAAGTGGGATAAGGATCGGTACCCCGGAAGTGACCAGGATTGGCATGGGACCGTCAGAAATGAAGGAAATTGCATCCCTGATACACAGGGCAGTGATAAAGCGCGAGGATCCAGCAACCATCAGGAAGGAGGCTGCAGATCTCAAGAAAAGGTTCAACCAGGTCAAGTACTGTTTCGGGAAGCTGGAAGCGTACAGATATTTCCGGTTAATGGAAGAATGAGCCCGGTATTCCGGGCAAGTTCAATCACTTGAACCCTCTTCAAGATCATACCCTGCTTTTTCCCAATCCTCCAGCCCGCCTGTGTACCGGATTACATTCACGTAGCCCAGATCCTGGAGCCTGGAAGCAGCTTTCAGCGATCCAGTGCATGCAGGGCCAGCGCAATATGTGACAATTGTTTTCCTTTTGTCCGCGGGTAGGTCCGACTGCCTTGAATCAATATCCGAAGTTGGGATATTTTTTGCAGTTGGGATGTGGCGGGTCCTGTAGCTTTCTTCCCCCAGCACGTCAAGGACAAGCAAGTCCTCTCCGGACTCAATCATTTCTCTGAGTTCTTCTGGCCTGATCTCCTTCATGGTTTCACCGTATTATCAATTGATAATCTTATAAAACACTTTCCAGAAGGTAGGTAGAGCCTAAAATTCGGTATATCTGGATCCCAGGACATCGGCAGGAATCGACATGGTTACCATCAGGTTTGGCTCATCCACCACCTCTGAGACCCTGAGGTCACCCGCAACACTGCAGAGGACGTACGCTTCATCGGGGGTGAATCCCATGCCGGACAGCATATAGATGGCATTCTCGACTGCCTCATTGGCAGCACTGTCCAGGCTAGTTGCAATCCCGTATGCAGACACCAAAGTCCCCCTGGACACCGGCGGGCTCAGTGACCTGGGAAAGGACAGCTTCCTGCCCTTCATTACCGTAACCTTCAGATCAGCTTCAGCAGTCACCTCTATGGCAGTTCCGCAGATCTCTCCATCCCCCTGGGAGGCATGCGGGTCGGAGACAGAGAGCAAACCTCCGGGCTGGCTGACCGGGAGGAATATTGAGGACCCCTTCACATGCAGCTTGTTATCCATGTTTCCTCCAAAATACTGGGGAGGTATCATGCCGTATTCTCCACTTCCAGGCGCCAATCCAACCACTCCCAGGAAGGGGGATACCGGAATCCGAACACCCTTCAGGAACTCCCCTGTCGTCGTTGCAAAGCCCCGGTCAATCTTCCATGTTACGAGCCTGGGATCAAACCTGTTCTTCAGGAATCCGAAATCGCGGATAATTGCACTCCACCCCCAGCTGCTTGTTCTCAGGTCTATAAGGTCTATTCTGAGCACATCTCCAGGCTCCGCCCCATCAACAAAGACCGGGCCAACTGCGCCGTCGAACTTCTGGGAATCAATCCTTTCCAGGTCTTCCGTGACAGAATCTGCGTTCAACTGCCACGTGGAAGAATCTGGAATTATGACATGAAACGTTTCACGATTCTTCACCCTCAGGGCATGGGGGATAGAGGCAGACCACCTGAAGTGAAGGTTCTCCGGTTTTCGACCGTCAAGCACTTGCATATGGGAACAGCCATCGTGACATAATAATAAGTTCTGCTTCCCGATGGCTGGACATGGCAGACAGCCTCAACTCGGATGCAGACGCGAAGGTCAGGGACTTCTTCGGGGCCAATGCAGAAATGTATTCCAGGAGTAAATCACATTCCGGCGGAGGCGACCTGAAACTGCTCATTGAATATCTTAATCTGGGCGGCAACGAATCTGCAGTGGACATGGCAACGGGGACTGGGTTCACAGCGGTGGAAATTGCCAGGAGGGTCTCTCATGTCATAGCAGTTGATGAAACCAGGGAGATGCTGGATAAGGCAAGGGATCTAGCAGGCAGATCCGGGATTGGAAACATAGAGTTCATGCTTGCACACGTTAATGCCACTGGACTGGAATCCGGCAGCCAGGACCTTATCACGGTAAGACGCGCAGCTCATCATTTCACGGAAAAGGCAAGATTTATTTCAGAATGCCACAGGATTCTCAAGACTGGAGGCAAGCTTGGGTTCGTGGACATGGTCTCCCCGAAAAATGACCCGGAGGATTTCTTCAACAGACTGGAAGTGGCAAGGGATAACTCGCATGTCGGGGCTCTATCAGCCCAGGCATGGAAAGAGATGATCGAGGACTCAGGATTTGTCGTGCGAAAGCATCAGGTCCACTCCGAAGTGATCCAGTTCAGCGAGTGGATGTATCCTGTCGGGATGGAAACTGCGCAGGGGTCCGAATGCAGGAAGATAGTGGACGAGATGCTGAAAAAGGGAAAGAACCCGATCAACTACGATCCAGCCAACCACACACGCACGAAGGAACGGGTCATAATCATCGCGCAGAAGGAGTAAATCCAGGAGGAATGTGCAGTATAGCAATCTTTTAGGGGAACCATTATTAATAATCCTTAAATCCGATTTTGTTGAATTCAAAGGCACTGCTGCTCTCCATATCCCGCGGTTTAAGGTCACTGGTCCTCACTATGCTCGCAATCTCTTCTCCATTCTTCCTCGACCAGGAAGGACTGGGATACATCGAGATCGGACTGGTGCTGCTTTTCAGCTCCGCAGTCTCTGTTGCATTCATCTACCTGATTCCGCGATTGAAGATACGGGTATCTTACAGGATTTTCCTGACCTGGGTCCTGTTATGTTTCGGGCTTCTCTTCCTGGTTGCCTGGCCCACAGTTCCAGGATATCTTGCAGCACTGGGAATAGGGGGCATTTCTCTTTCCGGGAAGGACATGACACCAAACCAGCCCATTGAGCAGTACGCAATCAGCACGTTTTCTGCAACACAGAAGGAGAAGAACTACCACTTCTCTTATTACAATCTCCTTTCCTATATCGGAAACACAACAGGCTCAGCAATATTCCTGCTGCTCCCATCGATAGGCTTCCGGGATGTCTTCATACTCGCCCTGCTCCTGGCAATCGCCTCGGGAATACCATATTTTCTGATGAAATTCCCGGAGATCGAACCAAAGAAAGAGGAGGGAAAAGTCGATCCGGAGAAGAGGAAGGAAGTGAACCGGCTGAGCCTCCTCTTTGGGATTGACTCGTTTGGAGGAGGTTTTGTTAACGCTTCTGTGCTGTCTCTCTGGTTCCTTGCGGTCTACTCAGTGAGCATCGGGACGACAGGGTTCATCTTTGTCATAGTGAACATACTGACTGCAATCTCCGTGGTCATCTCCGGAATGCTTTCAGGAAGGTTCGGGCTCATCAATACAATGGTGTTCACTCACCTGATCAGCAACGGGTTTCTCATCGTTATGTCAGTGTTCCATGTCCTATGGGTAAGCGAGATGTTCCTCTTCCTGAGGCAAACAACCAGCCAGATGGACGTTCCTCCAAGAGACAGCTTCATAAATACCATATTTGACAAGGAGACGAGAATCAAGACCAATTCCCAGTTCCTTGCCGTGAGGAACTCCGCTCTCATACCGGCTCCTGCGACTGCGGGGGTGCTTGTTGAAGCATTCCCTACGATGGTTCCTGCTGCCTCGGGCGTTATCAAGTCAGTATATGACGTTATCCTGTATGCATGGTTCAGGCACTACAAGATATAGCAAGCCATCCCTTGCAAGATGATGGTTGGGCAATGGATTTAACCCATGCCAGGAGGGAAGGGATCGGACCCTACTACCTATCAACGTATTTCATGGCATCGTTTGAGTAGCGCTCCCCGCGGACCGGGTTTTTCCTGAACACCTCATCGATCCTTGAAAGGTCGTTCTGCGTTAGGACAACATCCACGGCCCTTGCATTTTCTTCAAGGTATCTTACCTTCTTTGTTCCTGGAATCGGCACAAGATTCTTCCCACGGCTCAAAACCCATGCAAGTGCCAGCTGGGAGTTGGTAATGCCCTTTTCCGACGAGATTACTGCAAGTTCTTCCACAATTTTAAGGTTTGAATCGAAGTTTTCCTTGGAAAACCTTGGGAATTGCGACCTGTAATCATCTACGGTTATTTCTCCAGGCTTCCTGAAGCGACCAGTGAGAAATCCTCTTCCAAGCGGGCTGAACGGTACAAAGGAGATGCCATTCCGGTTGCATGATTCCATAACTCCGTTCTGTTCCGGATCCCTTGTCCAAAGAGAATACTCAGACTGGACTGCCGAGATTTTGGCAACCCGGGAGGCTCTTTCTATGGTCCTGGCAGAAGCTTCGGAAAGGCCTATGGCCCTTATTTTGCCCTGATCCTTCAGATCGAGCAGTGCATTCAGCGTGTCCTCAACCGGTGTGCGTGGGTCAATCCGGTGCAGGTAATACAGGTCTATGTAATCGGTCTGCAGTCTCTTCAGGCTGGCCTCGCATGCTTCTCTAACGTGCCTTGGGCTCCCATCGATGCCCAGTGTATTGCCACTGGCATCCCTCACAAACCCGAATTTGGAGGCAATAATGACCTGGTCCCTGATCCCCTTGAATGCCTTTCCGAGCAACTCCTCGTTTTTTCCCATTCCGTATTCGTCAGCGGTATCAAAGAAATTTATCCCAAGTTCAACAGCCCTGTGCAGGGTTGCAACGGACTCCTTCTCATTGAACCCCGGATAATACTCGGACATGCCCATGCAGCCCAGCCCCACCCTGGAAACTTTCAGTCTGGAGTTTCCAAGTTCGACATAATCCATGCCCGCCAATTGGATTCAAATATATAGATGAGAGCAGGCTCGAGCATGCGATCATCCCGTTGAGAGAACACCACCGGATACAGGCAGGGACCTTTATGAGTTGGCCGGGAGCTGGAAGTACTTACAGCGATGGCGGGCTTCCAAGCATAAAACTTTATCAGTTTACTTTTAATGACTGGTAGTCCCCGCAAGTAGTAGCCAAGATACATGAATGGCTATGACGACTGGGGACTAGAGATCGCCTTGCCATGGGCCTCGGGCAGAGTCGATGGTGGGATCCTTGCACTGAAGTACCGATCAGAGGCGGGCGAAAATATCCCCGGCGGGTCAGCTAGTTAGGAAAAGTGAATAACTCACGTTAGACCGGGGAAAAGCATTAAATCACCATCAGAGGACACATGGATCAGACAGGGATTACAATTCGGTCGCAGAACGAGAACCTTGAGTATGTGGTGAACCTTGTTAAGTCCAGGATCATAGTATACGATGTTCAGGTGAATCCAGTATCTCTGGTATTCTTTTATCTTGAGTCAGAGAATCCAAACTTTGAAGATGAATTTGACGAGATCAGGAAGGATCTGGTTCCAAGGGGATATGTGCCATTTGTCAGGCGGAATGGAGAGTCGACCATTGTCGTCACCAAGCTGCCGTCACAGAAGTATGCGACCTCAAAGGTGAACATTGCCCTGTTTTTCCTGACGCTTGCTTCCACAATTTATGTGGGGTCAATCTATTCCAGGGCATTCACAAGTTCAGTTCCCATAAGCATCATCTACGGGTTTGTGTTCTTCTCAGCCCCCCTGATGCTCATCCTGGGGTTGCATGAGCTTGGTCACTACTTCACTGCAAAGAAGTACAACGTAAAGGCATCATTTCCGTTCTTCATACCTTTTCCCTTCACCATTGGGACATTTGGCGCTTTTATATCGCTCAGGGACCCGATCCCGAGCAGGAAAGCAATGACGGAGATAGGCGCAGCGGGCCCGTTAGTTGGTTTCCTGACGAGCCTTCCTCTGCTGTTCGTGGCAGACTATCTGAACGGGATATTCCACCCCATATCCACAGTGGCATCTTTTCAGCTCAATTTCCCTGCCATATATGGCCTGCTGGGTCTTCATATAAACGTTTCAAAACCAGTATTCCCGATGGTATTTGCAGTATGGGTGGGAATTTTCGCAACTGCGATGAATCTCCTTCCAATCAGCCAGCTGGATGGAGGACACGTCGCCAGGGGCATACTTGGAAGACGTTCCCAGGTCCTTGGATACATCGTTGTCGCATTCCTCCTCGTTGCTGGTGTGTTCTTCTATACTGGATGGTTGTTTCTTGCGTTCTTTGCATTCTTCATGGGCCTGTCCCACCCCCCTGCACTGAATGATTATTCAAGGCTGAAACCAATCGACCTGGTGATCGGTTTAGCTGCACTGGTAATGTTCATCCTCTGCTTCACGGTCATACCAATATCACTGCCATGAAGGCGCGGTGTACGGAGTTACCTGACATGGAATGGATCCCATGATCAGGATGGCTTCATGAAACTGGCAGAAGAATGTAAGATGAGCGGAAGGAAGAGGAAATCAACAACCACAAGCGCATTCGGATCTCCAGGAAGGGAGAGCCATGACTCTTCCAGATTCTATGCAGGCAGGCTTTATTCAACCTCAGGCACGGCAGCCCCAATGGACTGGACAGAGAACCCTGTTCCAGAGAGCGCGATTGACAGGATCTTTCATAAGTCAGCCGTGAGCATGGGCGAACTCCCAGACAGCAGTGTCCACCTTGTGGTCACTTCTCCCCCATACAATGTGGGGAAGGCTTACGACAGGGACCTTACCCTCCAGGAATACCTGGATTTCCTGGGATCAGTTTGGGCAGAAGTATATCGGGTACTGGCCCCCGGAGGCAGGGCCTGCATAAATGTAGCCAACCTGGGGAGGAAGCCGTATATTCCTCTTCACATGTATATCACCAGGGAACTTGAAAAACATGGTTTCCTGATGAGGGGAGAGGTAATATGGAACAAGGGGGCAAGCGCAAGCTCGTCAACCGCATGGGGTACATGGCGGGCAGCAACGAATCCGGTAATGCGCGATGTTCACGAGTATGTAATGCTCTTCTCCAAGGGGTCATACTCCAGGAAGGCTGGGGAAAGGAAGAGCACCATCAGTCCGGCAGAGTTCCTTGAATACACCAAGAGTGTCTGGAACTTTCCTGCTGAGCAGGCAAATGCTGTTGGGCATCCTGCTCCTTTCCCTGTGGAACTTCCTTACAGGCTTATCCAGCTTTACACATTCAGGGGAGACGTTGTCCTGGATCCATTCATCGGGAGCGGCCAAACCGCAATTGCTGCGATCAGGACAGAAAGGCGCTATGTCGGTTACGAGACGGTGCAGGAATATGTTGACCTTGCCAACGAAAGAATAGGGAAGGAAAAAATCAGGCTACGAGAAACAAGGAACCCAGGGCCTATCAGGTAGCCATAAAGGGCTTATTGATACAAAGTTCATCAGGGGCCCCGGCAATTCCAGGAGATTATGACACCACTATCTCTCCGTACATCCCCTGTTGGGCATGTCCAGGATAAGTGCACAGGTACCATAGTGTTGCTGCACTGCTAAACTGATACGAGAAGCTGGCATAATGGAAGATGCTGTTACCCATCGGCGAAAGGAAGCTCATCCCAGCAAGGAATCCATTGCCATTCCAGCCCCCCTGCATCATGCCGGCCATATAGTAGTACGGCGGCCCCCTTGCAGATATCGCGAAATTGTGGTAACTGTCGTTATCCACGTTGACAGCCAGGAAGTGCACAGTAGACCCTGCCCTGACATGCAGCTCCGGGTTGACAACGCCAAAAATCTCGAATGAATACATGCTGGCCTCGTTCATCGGACCCATCAGCACCGGGACTGTTGCTGAGCCATTTATGTATACGGCATTTCCGGACACAGTTATATTTGTTCCGGGCAGGTAAGGGTCAAGGCTTCCAAGCTGGGACTGGGTCAGGGTACCATAGGTGGTGGTAGCTGAAGCCTGGCTATGCGGGACTGCAAACGCAGCGATGACAACCACTGCCAGGATCGCAACTGCAGCAAACGCGAACACTCTGTACAGGTTCAACATCATCACCTGATCGTCTCGATGATCTTCCTGTACTGTTCTTCCGTGATTTCTCCTCGGGCAAGCCTTTCCTTTGCGATATCCTCCGGAGTCCTGGCGTGAGGCTCATAGTGCCTGATATTCTCATCCCGGAAGGCATCGAGTATGAAATAGATGAACAGGATAACAAATACCACCGAGATCGCTCCAAGGATTGGCATGATTATTCCCATGGAGTAGTATCCATACCCCCCCATCATTCCGTATGCGCCAGTTCCAGAGGGGTATCCCACGCCAAAAAAGTAGGACCCCGCGATTGCCAATGCTGCCACAATGGCAACAAGACCAACAAGAACCCATATGAGGTTCCCGATT
>JAKAFX010000038.1 GCA_021817735.1 Thermoplasmata archaeon
CCCTCAGATCTCCAATAGGCAGGAGGAACGGATCACTCAGCACAATTCACCCTGTGGACCTGTTCTCAAAAGTGGTATCAGCCGCAGTGGTAAAGTCAGGACTCGAACCAGGACAGGTGGATCACTTCATAGGGGGATGCGTGGGACAGTTTGGAGAGCAGGCAGTGAACATATCAAGAAATGCCTGGCTTTCTGCAGGATTTCCTGAGGAGGTTGTTGCAACAACTGTGGACAGGCAGTGTGGTTCAAGCCTGCAAGCACTGCAGTTTGGGTTCGCAGAAATAGCCTCAGGGGTGAGCGACATTGTCGTGGCAGGCGGGATAGAATCAATGTCAAGGATACCCATGATGAGCAACATCACTCCTCAGTCAATGCCAATCACGGATTCCCTGAGAAATAGGTACTCGCTCCAGGACGGCTGGTTCAGCCAGGCAAGGGGGGCGCAGATGATTGCCGACAAGTATGAGATATCCAGGGAAAGAATGGATCAGTTGAGTTTTGACAGCCATATGAAGGCCCACAGGAATGCTCCTCACACGGAAGACGAGAAGATTCCAATCCTGCTGGACAGGGAGGGAAAGACAGTCACCGAGGACGAAGGAATCAGGCCAAACGCATCCCTGGAGAAAATGAGTTCCCTCCCACCGGCATTCAGTGGACTCAGCAAGATTACTGCGGGCAACTCCAGCCAGATCTCGGACGGGGCAAGTGCATGCATCATTGCATCAGAGTCCGCGGTAAAGGCCTACTCCCTGAAGAAGAGGGCAAGGCTGGTTGCATTCTCTTATGCCGGGGTCAACCCTGAGATAATGCTTACTGGCGTGATACCGGCAACTTCCAGGGTCCTTAAGAAGGCGGGGCTTAAGACAGATGATATCGATGTCTTCGAAGTGAACGAGGCTTTCGCCTCAGTCCCCATTGCATGGATGAAGGAGACAGGGGTTGACGAGGATCGCCTTAATCCAATGGGTGGAGCCATTGCACTAGGGCATCCCCTGGGTGCAACCGGCACCAGGATCGTATCCACAATGGTCAACGAGTTCAATGTCCTGAATGCCAGGAGGGGACTCATAGCCATATGTGAGGGAGGGGGGATGGCAAACTCATGCATCATAGAGAAGGCGTAATGGAGGATCATCATCGCCTTATCTATTGCATTTCCCTAGTCTCTTGGCACGCCGGTATGACCCTTCACCCTGAAAAGCACGTCGAAAAGTTTTTTTTCATATTCCCGCTATATTGACGGCGCATAAACGTGGTCATTGCATTTATTCTGGTCAACACTGTCCCTGGAAAGGAAACTGAAGTATACAAGAAGCTCTCCGGAATGGAAAACGTGAGTGAGATATACACGCTCTTCGGTGAGTATGATCTCATCGTGAAGGTTGAAACCAAGGATTTCTCGCAACTGGAAAGAATGGTAATCGACAGAATCCGTTCACTGCCAGGCATAGTTGACACCAAGACGCTGACGGGAATCAAGTTCTGAGCACAACGATGCCGTCATTCCTCCGCCCGGCAGGATTTTTTGACTGCCACGTACCGGCTGCCAAGTGTCTCCACGAAATATCTATTAGGAAACTACTCTTTTCAGAGTCCGTCAAGCCTGCAGTGCAAATCTTAGCAGGTTGCAGTGCATTCAGTCGGGTAGTTTGAAATGGCAGTATATATGGTAACTGGAGGGGAAGGCTTCATCGGGCGCAACCTCGTAAGAAGGATCAGGAAAGCCGGGGATACGGCCATAAGCGTGGACGTGACTGGCACTCCGGATCACAAAATCTCGGTAACTGACTATGAAGGGATCAGGTCATCCATGAAGGGATGCGATGGAGTGTTTCACTTGGCTGCTACAACCTCGCCGCCACAGTTTGAGGAAGATCTTATGGGTGGGTTTGTGAACAACGTCAATGGAACCCTTAACGTTCTGAAGGCGGCCCAGATATCAGGAACAAGAAGGGTAGTTTTTGCGTCATCCTCAGCCACGTATGGAAACCTGGAAAAGAAGACCTCGGAACCAATGCTCACTTATGAGCATGAAAACATGTACCCCCTCACCAAAGCCATTGGAGAATTACTGGGCCAGTTTTTTAACAGAAGAGGAGAAACTGAGTTTGTCGCGATGCGGTACTTCAACACATACGGGCATGGAGAGAATACCAAGAGCCTATACTCAAGCGTTGTCTGGAAATTCGTCGAAGCTGCTGCCAGCGGACAGGATCTTGTGGTCTTTGGAGACGGAACCCAATCTAGGGACTTTGTATACGTTGAAGACGTGGCAGATGCTACGTACCAGGCAATGCTGAAAGGGGTTTCTGGGGAAAGCTACAATGTCGGTACCGGAGTTTCCACAGACTTCAATACCATAGCCAGGCAGGTGAAGGAGATATCAGGCTCAAACTCAAGCATCGTGCATATAGAGAACCCATTCCGGAATTACCAGATGTACACTCAGGCCGACATTTCGAAGATCCAGTCGCAAATTGGATGGAAACCAAGGGTCAGTTTAAGAGATGGGATTTCCATTCTCCTGGAAAAGGCTGGGAAGAAACAGGAATCATAGTCCGGATCAATAGTGGGGGCAATTGCGTCCGCACCGGCTGGACATCGGCGCCATAACGTACAATGCAGGTGAACAAGAAGGCAGGGTGAAATCGGCATGGCATTCTCATTCAGCAGGAATTTTGGTGAACACCTGACTCCTGATCGCTTAGTCCGGGAGTTCATCCTGCCGTGGGTTATTCCTGAGCTGTACCGCTACGCCTGGGTCGATCTATTCTGCGGAGAAGGCAACCTGGTTATCCCGTTGATTGAGTCAGTGCCTGAGAACAGGAGGGCAGAATTCGTCGCGAGCAGGGTTTGGATGTACGACATACAGGAGAAGATGGTTTCCCGTACCATTCAGAAGATCGTTAGCCTTGGTGTGCCGGAAAAGATCGCATCAAGCAAGATCAAGGTTAAGGACACCTTGGAAAGATATCCGGAAGAACTGAAGCAAACCGGGTTGCCGGTCTTTCACGTCACGAACCCTCCATACCTGTATCTGGGCTATATCAGGAAGAATCATGAGAGCAAGGGGCTCTACAGGTACTTCATCACCGGGAACGCCGGACTCCAGGACCTCTACCAGGTTTCGCTCAACAACGACTCATCCAACGGAGTGGAGAGGATGATCTATATCATTCCCTCAAATTTCCTCTATGCATCATCGGGTTCGAACCTTATCAGGAAAGCACTGCTGAAACGCTATTCGGTGAAAGATGCAGTGATACTCGAGAAAAAGGTCTTTTCAAGCACAGGTTTCAACGTTGCGATACTGCATTTCCAGCGAAAGCAGGATCCTAAGGACGAGACTCAGGTCTTCAAAGTCAGGAAAATAGGCAGCGGACTCATGGAGAGGGAAATGGTACTTAGGCCTTCGAGCAGCTACAGGGCAGGCAGCTACTTCGATGACTTCGTTTCCGCGCATACCGGATGCAACAACCTGGAAGTCAAATTCTATCTCCATAGTAACGACGTGTATCAGAACGTCGGTAACCACGAATTGATGGCCATTGATGCTAACCATTATGATTCAGGAAAATACGCAGATATGAGGATACAGGTCAGCACTGCACTGTATACAAGAATCATGGCAAATCCCATATATGTCCGAACAGTAGACTCCGGATCAATCCAAAGGAGGGCAGGATTGGGGCTGATAAGGAAGGACTTCCACGCTGACGCAATTGTAGCAAGTAAGACGTACAGGACGCACCCGATCCAGCTGTTCATAGATCCACCTATTTCTGCAGATGACTCGATTTTTCTCGCCAGAATGTTCAACCTGTATCTTGAGCATATAAGGGAAGCCACAGATAGCGAATTCATGACTACATACAAGTACTCCCAGTCTCCCTACACCAGGAAATACCTGGGCCTGAACCAGGTCAGGAGCCTGATTTCTACTATTCCACTTCGCACGCTGAGCAGGCAGAGAAGAAATGAGATAATGGAGCTGATTGATGCAGGGAGGCCGGAAGAAGCCTTTATACTGGCAAGAACCAATCATGAAGTCCAATCTCAGAAAGATCCATGATTTCAGCCCCATGCGTCTTCATGCTCGCTACTGGAGTCGCCTTGACCAAAACTTCAAGAGCATGGTGCTTCAGGCAATGGACATGCACTTTCTGGAATGTCGATCCATATTAACGGGAGATTAACGAGAGATGAACAACGTGCATAATGCGGTCCTCACCCGAACACTCTGGACCTGATAATGGATGCCGGAAGAGGCCATGCAACATTTACCCAAGGATTAACAGGTACAGCACGAATGCAATTGCACTCTCCATCACGGGAATAGGGGCCCAGTCCAGGAAGGAATATGAAGGCGTACCGGAAACGGTGCATTCATCTGCGGGGCCGAGAACCGTTTCCCCAGACGTAAAGAGGAAAGAAGCACAGAAGGCAGACGCCACCGTTATAAGGCCGACCCATGGAGGAATTCCTTCTATTTCATTTGCAGTCGGCCAGAGAGGAAATGAGTCGGACGGTTGTTTATCTATCTATTCATGAACCTGAGGCTCATCGATCTGGATTGAATCAGTCCAGATGAAAGCGGAAGACTGCTTCGAAGTACATGCCAAGTCTGGGAAATTAAGGTGCTGGTAAGGAAGCAGCCAAGAAATAGTGACGCCAAGCGCCCCACCTTCCACTATACAGTCACTGATCCCCAGGAATCTATGGTGTTCTTGCTGAAGATCTCGAGATCACGCGGTAGCGGATCTTCTCTTTGCCTCGAGGAAAGAATTCAGGTCTATGTCGTTCCCGAACCTTACCGAAATGCTGGGTTTCCAGCATTTCCATTCAGTCTCGGCAACAGGGATACCATCATGAACAGTTACAGCACAAAGCCTGGAAATCTTCACGGATCTTTCCTGGCGCAGATCTATGACAGCTTTTGCTGTATTGAAAAAAGCATATCTAACTCCATTATCCGGCTTTATTCCGAAATAAGTCGGGTAGATCGCAAGCTGTCCCTTTGTATAACTCCATTTCCCGAAGCGCATTGGGTGAAGAAAACGGGCAATGACAATACCCGTGAATATCACCACAAACAGGATGACCGCTTCGTGAACCAGAACTGACATGCTCATGAATACGAAATAGACCATAGCAAGCAGGACTATGTAAACTGCCGGTGGAATCACGTACCAGATAAACGGTAGGGATACCTTCCACTGGACACTGACTGTGCTGCTAGCAGGATTCTCCATCTTCTTACCATTTCTCATAATTCACCGGCTTATTTATGGAAAAAGCCTAAGCTTTAAGCAAGGGGATTAACCGTCCAACAGTTCATTACCTGATTAAACAATCGAACCAGATCAATAGGGGGTAAAGGGATCAATACACTGATCTAACCAATGTTAAGTTTAGGTTCTCCCATATTAAGCCATCATAAGATAAGCAACTGTCTGAACAATGTTCGGTCTGTCCGATACAGCATTGCTTTCCCTTGGATACCTTGGAGTTTTCGGTTTCAGCATGGGCACTAACCTGATAGTGTTCATCCCGGTACCATATCTCCTCGTGATACTTGCTGCAGCAATTAGCAACCAGTTCAACCCTGCACTACTTGTGTTATCCAGTGCAATCGGTGCTACAATCGGCAAAATGATAGTTTTCCAGTCCTTCTACGCCGGGTCTAGAATCATAAAACCTGAGGCAAGGAAGAACCTGAACAATTTTCAGGAAACATTCGCAGACTATGCAATGATTGCTGTTTACCTTGCAGCTGCAACTCCAGTTCCGGATGATATCGTGTATGTTCCCCTGGGGCTTGGCCGTTATAACAGGATCAAGTTCCTTATGGCACTTCTGGCAGGCAAGATTACGATCACGCTGGCCGTTGTTTATGGCGCGGTTTTCTTATCAAATACGGTATTCGGACAATTCCTGCTCGGCAGCGGTACATCAGGTCTGGTCTACCTGATACTTGCAGGCGTTGCCTTTGCCATTATTGCTCTGGCAGCTACTATGGCGATCTCCCGCGTGGACTGGCAGAAATGGGCCAAGAGGCACATGCCAAGCAGATCCGGAAGAAGAAACTAGCGGCATTATGGCACAGGTGATATGGCAGTCGAGACCGGTCATCTGCTGCTATCCGAAGCATTGAAATCGATATTGTCCTGAAAGAAATGCCGGAGAAGTAAGATGGATTTGGCACATCAACCAGTGCGAGGGATGGGATTTGAACCCACGAACCCCTACGGGACAGAATCTTAAGTCCTGCACAGTTGGCCAGGCTTTGTTACCCTCGCAATTAACCGGCTTATACTCTGGCAATATATTAGAAGTGCTGAAATTGGAATACAGGCTCAACAAGGTCATTCTCAAGTTATGGCATCAAGACTTCTGCTTTCTCGGTATCTTGGTAACGTTCTGGCCGCTTTCGAACACAATTAAATGGTTAAAGAATGAACGCGACAAGGAGCCCAAATCGATCTTTAGCCCGGCACGTTAATAATTGATATGTTCCTGAGTGAAATACGCGGGGAACTTCATTCTCTTGCCAGGATTTCTACTACAGTGTGACCAGATGAGTAAATTCCTTGAAGAATTATCAGAATTGGCAGCGTCATGTGGAAATTTGAAGTAATCTTCCCTAAATTGTCAATCGGTTTTGGAACCAGATCACAACCGATTCATTATCTCCCTTGAAAATCCCGCCTCCTCTAATTTTCTTCTTCCCAATGGGCCTGGTGTAAAGATACAGCGTTTTATCCTCAAGTTCAATCCTCTGTGGCGGGATAAACCCCCTGGAATCCCTGAATCTCCTAAAAACATCGTCATATGAAGTGTTTATGCTTCTGACTGAGTTTCTCTCCAGCGAGAAAAGCAGTTCCATCTTACTATCATAGAATCGGAGAGAGTGGTCTGAAATCGAGATGTAACCTTCATGCGTGTGCAGGGGCTTTCCAATTGGCTGTGAAGCGTGGGAAGAGCCCCATCTTTCAATCTTTGTGAGCCCATCGAATTCGTCTGAAAAGATCCATAACGCCTCAAAGAAGGACCCAGCGGACCGGATGGCATTCTCAATATACTTGCTTCTCGGTACATCTCCTCTTTCGGCATCGATGATTTTCAACAGTTCCTCGTCTATAGATATGCTGACCTTTTGGCTCACAGGAATAGCCTCAATTATATAGGTGTTCTTACTATTAATACTCATACTACTAGTAGTAAGATTACTACTCTTGATCTCGCCGTAGTTTTTCTTGGCGATGTTAAAGTAGGCGCGGCTCCGTTATCACTAGCATGCGCCAACATATATTTTCAGGACTTGATGGAGTTTGGCGCCTTTTAGGGCGTTGGAACCACGCCTTATTCAAGTTTAGCGGCCACTTTCCCCTTGGTATGCTCACGTGAGGCTGCGAATTGGTGGGACTCGGTGGATTCCTCCATGGCAGTTGTTGAAGACTGGTTCCCACTGATTACCCGCGAGACCTCGTCGAAGAATCCTGTTCCCACGAAGGCCTGGTGTTTTACTGCATGATAACCTTCCCTCTCTGCGCTGAACTCCTCTGTCTGCAGCCTGGAGTATGCTGACATTCCAGACTTGGCATACTCCTTTGCAAGTCTGAACATTGAGTAATTAAGTGAATGGAATCCAGCCAGAGTGATGAACTGGAACTTATAGCCCATTTTTCCAAGTTCTTCCTGGAATCCGTCGATCTCTTCCTGGGAGAGGTTTCCTTTCCAGTTGAATGAAGGCGAGCAGTTGTATGCAAGCATCTTCTCTGGGAATCTTGCATGTACTGCCCTGGCAAATCTAGAAGCTTCCTCCATGCTTGGGGTAGGCGTCTCAAACCAGAGGAGATCCGCGTAAGGGGCATAGGAAATTCCCCTGCTTATGGCCGCTTGGAGCCCACCATCGTAACCATAGAACCCCTCTGCCGTTCTCTCCGGAAGGACAAACTCTCGATCCGCCTCATCTATATCACTGGTGATCAGCCTGGCCGTTCTCGAGTCTGTTCTTGCTATTAACACTGTATTTACGCCCATCGTGTCAGCAGCCAGCCTAGCCGCTACCAAGCTTCGAATAAACGTAGAAGTTGGGATGAGTACCTTTCCGCCAAGGTGCCCGCATTTCTTCTCCGAGGAAAGCTGATCCTCGAAATGGATGCCTGCTGCGCCCTCTTCAATCAGGGATCTGGTGAGCTCGAAAACATTGAGTGGACCTCCGAATCCAGCCTCACCATCAGCAACGATTGGAAGGTAAGAATCCTGTGGGATACCGCTCATGGTCGCTTTCTGGTCTTCTCTCATGAAACTGTTATTTATCCTTCTTACAAGTGCGGGGACACTGTTGCTCGGATATAGGCTCTGGTCAGGATATGTATGACCAGAGAGATTTGCATCCGCAGCGACCTGCCAGCCACTGACGTATATTGCATTCAGCCCAGCCTTCATCATCTCCACAGCTTGGCTTCCAGTCATGGCGCCAAGGGCAGGGACATAATCCTTCGTTGTCAGGAGTTCCCAGAGTTTCTCGGACATTTTCTCGGCAATGGTGTGGGAGATCCTCATCGAACCGCTCAGCCTGGCAACATCTTCGCTAGAATACGGCCGGATCACCCCTTTCCATCTTCCTTCTTCCCAGCCAGAAGCTTCCATCACTGAGCACCCCCATCCAGCAGTGCAAGGTATGCCTCCGTAGTCAGGAACTCTTCAAAATCCTCTGAAAAGACAAGATTGTTGAATATTTCCAGGGCCATGGATGAACGTACAGACATCCCCAGGCCTTCCTTTTCCGCGTCCAAAACACTTCTTACAAGCTCTGGCGTGACTATCCTTCCATCTTCCATAATAGCCCTGTTTTTTATCCACTGCCACAACTGTGATCTGCATATTTCCGCCGTTGCAGCGTCTTCCATCAGGTTGTAAATCGGGGCTGCACCCCTGCCGGAAAGCCAGGAATCGATGTACTTCAGCCCCACCCTTACATTTGATTGGATTCCGGCTTCAGTTATCTTGCCCTTAACAGGCTTCAGCAGATCCTCTCGGCTAATTTTTTCAGGACTCGGAGCCTTTCCCAGCTGATTCTCCTCTTTCATGTAATGGTTGAACACTTCCATGGCCACTGGCACAAGGCTAGGGTGAGCAACCCAGGTCCCATCATGCCCAAGCAGCACCTCCCTGATCTTATCTTCTCTCACCTTCTGGAGGGCTCTGTCGTTTGCCGCAGGGTCTGACTTGACCGGGATATATGCTGACATTCCCCCCATTGCGTGGGCCCCTCTCTTATGGCAGGTATCAATCAGCAGCTTGGAGTAAGCAAGCAGGAATCCCTTGTCCATTGTCACCTCTGATCTGTCTGGAAGAATCAAATCAGGGTGATTCCGGAATTTCTTTATATAACTGAAAATGTAGTCCCACCTGCCGCAGTTGAGCCCTGCAGAATGTTCCCTTGTCTCATACAGTATTTCATCCATCTCAAAGGCAGCAAGGATTGTCTCGACAAGGAATGTCGCCTTGATACTGCCGCTCTTCAGGTTAAGATACGATTCTGAGAATGAGAAAATGTCATTCCAGAGTTTCGCCTCTTCCCTGCTCTCAGTCTTAGGGATGTAAAAGCATGGAGAGTATCCTCTAGATATGAGTTCCTTGCCGTTGTTGAAAAGGAATACAGCAAAATCAAAGAATGATGCAGGAACTGGCTTTCCACCCACTGATACATGCCTCTCCTCCATGTGAAGACCTCTGGGTCTGACAAAGAGCGCCGCGACGTTATCATCCATCTCATAAATCCTCCCGTCATTTGACTTGAATCTGAGATCCCTTCTCACAGCATCATAGAGGTTGTCCTGACCCATGATCAATCCATTCCACGTCGGTGATTGCGCATCCTCGAAATCAGACATGTAGACTTTCGCACCAGAGTTGAAGGCATTGATCACCATCTTGGCATCGCCAGCCGGGCCCGTTATCTCAACTCTCCTGTCCTTGAGGTACGCAGGAAATTCAGCAATCTTCCATTTTTCCTCGCGAATGTGTGAAGTATCGTCCCTGAATCCGGGCAGCAGGCCCGAATCGAAGTCTTTCTGCCTCAGTTTCCTGGCTCGCAGAAGGTCGTTCCTTTTCCCATAGAACCTTGTGCACATCTCGCTCAAAAATTGCATGCACTCCAGCCCAAGGATGCCTTCATTTCTGGCACCTGTATTGCCTGCTATAACTGGTTTCAATACCTCTATCTCTGTCATCAGCGCCCCGGGTAATGATCTGGAGGGATCATATTAACGTATTCGAATATGTTTATAAAATAGAAGATATGCATTAAATACATAAAAAACATATTGTATGTATGCACCAGGAAGAGGGAAATTCGAAAAAAGAGATCAGGAAGTTGCAGGTAACCACTGGTGGGACCTATATCCTGACAATACCGAAGGAATGGGTTGATAGCATGGGGGTTGGCAGGGGCTCCCCACTTGCAATGGTCCTTGAAAATAGCGAGATCTCAATAGTGCCTGAGGATCAGAGGTCAGCAAGGGAGAGCAGGACCATCGATGCAGACACGCTCAAGAACAGGAAATTCCTTGAGCTATCCATTGTCGCTTCCTACATACAGGGCCACGACATAACACAGGTTTCATCTTCCAGCGGAAAGAGGCATGAATGGAAGAAATGGGCAAAAGAGGCAGTTTCAGAGATCATGGGGGTCGAGATATTCGAGGAGTATTCCGACAGGATTCTACTGCAAAACCTGGTTGATCCGTACAAGTTCGACCTGATGAGAATGCTTGAACAGTTTTCGGCCAACGCTGCTGCGGTTCTGACAGACGCAGTGAGCTCCCTTGCAACCGGGAACAGGGAAATAGCTGAAGATGCATTCGAACGAGGTTCTGACCTGACGCGAAACTACCGTTTGCTCATGAGACTGGTAATGCTTGCCTCCAGGGAGAAGGGCCTCAGGATGAAGTACGGCATTGGATCGGGATCATCTCTGATCGTTACTGCTATTGCAGTGAGGGAAATGGGTAGGATTGCATATTATTCCATGAGAACTGCCCAGCACGTTCTGGAGATCGGGGAAGCGCAGAGAGGGAAAATCCCACAGATGGTGTCAAGGATGGAAAAGATCACCAGAGACATGCAGAGGAAAGCCTTTTACTCACTTATCACAAGAAACATGGGTGCGGCTTCACAGGTCATAGACAGCATGACACAAGTAAGGAACATCTATGAGGAGATCCATCGATCCGGAGAGTTTCCGGGGCTAAGGAACCAGATTTCATGGGAAATGATAGTAAGGGACATACGCGCGGTAGCCGGATATGCAGTCGCTCTTGCGGACGATGCGATTCTCGGCATGTTCTCGTGACACCACACAGATATAATGCCACAGTTCTCTCCGTAAAAAGAAACAGGCATTCGCGTTTCTCATTTCCCAAGGCATCAGCCTGTGGCATGATCTTTCAGATGACACTTTATAAGTATCCTGGGCATGGGACTCCATATGATGCCTCCGAATTTTCCAGAGGGCGGTGAGCTAGTTGACTTCGAGATCGAAGAGGAGCCTAAGTGGGTGACTGTAAAACTCCAGGACGGCTCTGTGATTCAGATTAAGATGGAGATCGTTTCAATCCTCAAGGCAGGGCATGATCCAAACACAGGTCTTCCTGCATACATGGTGCAGGCCACCAACATAATCCGGCTCAAGAACGTTGACAGGAAAAACATCGTGAAGAAGAAACCCGACGAGTCCAAGGGGCAGACCATGTACAGATAGCCATTTAGCACCCGGATGTCTCCTTTCAAGATAGTATAAATATCGATTACGGGATTTCACAGAGTGGATCAGACTGATTCAGAGATTCTGAGGATTCTGAGGCTCAATTCTCGGAGCAGCAATTCTAGGATAGCCAGGGAACTGAATATCTCGGAGGCCACGGTGAGGAAGCGGATCGCAAGGCTCGTGTCTTCAGGCACTATCAGGAAATTCACCATAGAGACTTCTGAAAGTCTTGTTTCTTCTATCGTAATGGTCAAGACCGAGACACGAAAGACGAAGAGCGTTCTCCACGCGCTCAGGGCACGTTATTCGGAGGTCTACGAAATCTCAGGCGGACTGGACATGGCAATCAGCATCAAGAGGAAAGGGATAGAGGACATAAACAGGGAAGTGGATATTATCAGGAATATTGATGGAGTCACTGCAACTGATACCCTGATACGGCTCAGCTAGTTTGTTTCCCGCACGACTGTATTCATGGGTCTGCCCTAGGATAAGCATCGAAAGACTTCGAGTGTGGGACACTATTCTAAAATCTTCCCATATTGAATAAATTGTGCCACAGTCCTGTGCAGAATAGGGCATTATCAATCCTGTCGTCCCTCTTCTGGGCGATATTCCAGCCGAGCATCTTCTTG
>JAKAFX010000096.1 GCA_021817735.1 Thermoplasmata archaeon
GGTTTGACAATGCTGTGATTACCAGCCTCTCGCTGTCATCGAACAGCTTCATCATGACTTTGAAGTACTCGTCCCATCCAGCAACTCCTGCCCTGAAGAATGCAAAGTAATCACTGATTAGTCCCTGCCTTTCCTCCCTTGACATCTGCGGCAAGTTCCCTAGCACAAGGTCAAGCAGGTCACCTTTGTAAAGTACCCTGTAGAAGCCTTTCCTGCCTGCATTGAGGCTCGTGAATCCTTCACCCTTCAGCGACATGGCCCTTGTGTTGAAAAGGACACTCTCCTTTGCGTTTCCTCTCTTTACAGTTAGCGGGATAGGCCATGGATCTTCCTCGACGGGGCCGGAGAGCAGGAACCTCTTCTGAGAGAGACTGATCTCATTTCCGTTGCGGGTCGCGGTAACCAGGGGATATCCCATCCTCCTGATCCATGAGTCCATCACGCTGGTTACCTTGCCGTTGAAGTACTTCTCTATGGAATTTGTGAGTGCAGATCCCTCGGCGTTTGAATAGGAATTGTCGTTGAGGTACTTCTGGATTCCTTTCCTGAAGACCTCATCTCCAACGTAACCCTCGATCATCCTCAGTATGCATCCTCCTTTCCCGTAACTTATTTCGTCGAAGATCTGCGAGATTGATTCCGGATCCTTGACCTCAACATCGATGGGATGGGACGACAGAAGGGAATCACCGTGGAAAGCAGGTTCCATCCTGCCAATGATGAAGTAGTCGAACATTTTCCATTCAGGATAAAGTTTTTCCGAGGCCTTGTAGGACATAAAAGTCGCGAAGCTCTCATTGAGCCAGAGATCGTTCCACCATTTCATTGTGACCAGGTCACCAAACCACTGGTGAGTGAGCTCGTGAGCTATCACCTCGAGAATCCTCTTCTTAGCCCTAAGGCTTGTAGACTTGTTCACCATTAGGAGAGATTCCCGGAAGGTTATGGCCCCCCAATTCTCCATGGCCCCAGCAGCGAACTGGGGAACTGCGATAAGGTCTACCTTTGGTAGCTGGTACGGAATCTCGAAATACTGGTTGAAATAGTCCAGAGATCTGACAGCGATATTCAATGGAAAATCTGACGTATCCAACCTTCCCTTGACGCCGATTAGCCTGACGTTCGTGCCTTTGCTGTCATATTCCCTTATCTCCAGCTTACCTACGCCAATGTACAGAAGATAGGTGGACATCCTTGGAGTCTCTTCAAAGGAGAACCTCGTCCTTCCGGAGATGGTGGATTTTTCCTTTACAGGCATGTTCGATATGACGTCGTAGCCGTCATCCACCGTGACAGAAAGCCTGAAAGCTGCCTTCGCGTCAGGCCTGTCAAAGCATGGGAAAGCACGTCTTGCCCCCGTCGATTCAAACTGCGTTGTAAACATTTCAAGGCCATCTGGCGTTGTTGCCTTGTAGAACCCAGTGAGGAGGGGTGTGACTTTGCCTCTGAATTTTATGTCGATTGTTTTCTTTCCCTGGTGTTTGCCTTCAATAGTAAGAAGACTCTCCCCTACCCTGAATGGGGCTTCCTTCCCATCTATCCTTACCTTCTCAATTTCAAGACCTATTGAGTCCAGGGATAGATCATCGCCGGCGAGGTCGGCCAAAATCTTCACGTTTCCGGTGTATTCTGCGGTAGAATTGCTGACATCCAGGCCTATGTCATATAGCTGTATCTTCATTTTTTGCGATATTCCTCAAAAACTTAAACCTATCGTAGAAACTGCGTCTTGGGTGTAACGAGATGAAAGATGATGGGTCTTTTCGCCCATAGGACAAAACGCACGTTTCGGACAGCCTGCTCCGATCAGTTGTCTGAAACTTCAGGAAGCAAGGATTCGAAAGGTCCCAGGAATATTTCGACGTCTTCCCAGTCAGGGATTTCAAGCTGGAATTGGAGAATGAAGTGGAGAGAAAGGCACTTCGAGACTGGTTATGAGAACCGGTAACCGTTGAAGGATGTTAGTTAAAAATAAGCACAGGCTGCCGTCAGAAGCCCGCGTTTTTGTGGCTTTCCATAGAATGACCAATGTTACTTCCATAATGAATCGGTCAACTGATAGACGTGGGAAAGCTTGAAGTGCATCGATTTTTACCTATGCAAGCCCGATCTGCTAGATCCGGTAATCAATTATTCCATCGGTATTCTTGCCCGCACGGACTTCATAAGTTGGCAATTCTTGGTGTATTTGCACTTCATTCGGGTATGGAAATGCAGAGCAAGCGTTTCTGCAATTCTGGTGCTCCCATCCCTAGAACAGGGTCCGGTTCCGGCTGGATCTTTCTATAAGCCAGTCTTCTGCTTCTGAATTGCATCTTACGCCCTTCTTGCGACAGATATCCAGAAGCCGCTTCTCTGACAGTGCAAACTTTTCCATGGTGAATATATAAGGTACCTTTCCCGTCTTCTTCAGGGCAGCATCGGATCCCCGAAAATGGTTATAAGAATCGTATATTATCCGTGAACCGGTCGAGAGAGCGACTTCCGCGATCTCATTTAACTCCTCTTCCGTGTCATTGAACTCTGGAAAGATAGGTCCGAGAAAGATCCATGTCCTTATCCCCTCGGAAGAAAGCTTCTCCAGTGCCCTGATTCTTGCTCTTGGAGGTGGAGCCGTTCGTTCCATCTGCACTGCCTTTTCTGCAATGGGAGTGGTGATGCTGAGGCCTGCGTCCAGATTGCTGCTGTATCTCACCAGGATGTCAATGTCCCTTATGACCAAAGGGGACTTTGTCTGGATAGATAAATGGAATCCGTTCATGCATAGAATCGGGATACTTTGCCTGGTCAGCCTGTATTTACCCTCGACAGCCTGGTATGGGTCGGTGATGGTGGAAACTCCCACTATCCCTTTTTTCTTGGACACTGCTTCCCTCTTCAGGAGTTCAACTATGTTTGTCTTGACATAGACGTATTCT